>CAMLHU010000283.1 GCA_946479825.1 uncultured Gemmatimonadota bacterium | reverse complement strand
GGGGGCCCGGGGTGGTCGCGGGGGGGGCGCCCGCCCCCCCCCCCCCCCCCCCCCCCGCCCCCGCCGGGGGGGGGGGGGGGGCCCCGCCGCTCCGCCCCCCGATGCCCTTGCGCCCCATCCGCGCGTTCCTCGTCGCTGCGACCGTCCTCCTGCCGGCCGCCCTCCGGGCCCAGGCCCCTGAGGCGCCCCCACCGGTGGACTCCCTCGTGGTCGAGGGGAACCACCGCCTCACGTCGAGCCAGATCCTCGGCACCGCGGGCATCGTGCTGGGACAGACGGTCAACTACCGCGACGTCCAGCGCGCCATCACCAAGCTCTTCCGCACCGGCCAGTTCGACGACGTCACGGTGGACCAGCGCGAGAGCCCGTCCGGCAAGCTGGTGCTCGCGTTCGTGGTCCGCGAGCGCCCCGTGCTGAGCCACTGGGCCGTGCGCGGCGTCGAAAAGGTCGGGGAACGGGCGGTCAAGGATCGCGTGAGCGTCCCGGTGGGCCGGCCGATCGACCGCGCCGCCGTGGCGCGCTCGGTGGCCTCGATCGACTCGCTCTACCGCGAGCGGGGCTACTACGGCGCCCAGGTGCACGCCATCGAGCTGCCCCAGCCCAACGGCGACCTCCGGATGGTCTTCGACGTCCGCGAGGGGAACCGGGTCGCCATCAGCCAGGTGACCATCGACGGGAACGCGGAGTTCCCCGACGGCGAGGTGGTCAGGCAGATGCGGACCCGGCCGGAAGGGTTCTGGTGGTTCGAGACCGGCGAGTACGACCAGGACAAGCTCGACGCCGACATGCGCGAGCGGCTCCCGGCCTGGTACGCCGACCACGGGTTCATCGACTTCCAGGTGACCCACGACTCCCTGCGGGTCGACTCCACGGCGGGGAAGGCGGCCCTGGCCGTGCGGGTGGACGAGGGCGACAAGTACTTCGTCGGCACCTTCGACGTCGCCGGCAACCGCCGGTTCTCGACCGACGAGGTGCTGGCCTTCTATCCCTTCCGCGACCAGCGCGACTCGGCCGCCCACGCGGCCCCGGTCCGGCGCGCCTTCGACCAGGGGGCCTGGGAGACCGCCACCCAGAACCTCCGCACGCTGTACAACAACAACGGCTACATCTACGCCCAGATCACGCCGACGCAGACCCGGCGGATCCTCGCCGACGGCACCCACATCGTGGACCTCGGCTGGCAGATCGTCGAGGGCCAGCCTGCGACGATCAACCGCATCGACATCGTCGGCAACGACGTCACCCACGAGCGGGTGATCCGCGAGGCGATCGTCCTCCTCCCGGGCGAGCTGTTCAGCCAGGAGAAGTTCATCCGCTCGTACCAGAACATCTCGAACCTCGGGTTCTTCCAGCAGCCGCTGCCGGAGCCCAAGGTCGAGCCGGTCGAGGGGAGCCCCGACGTCAACCTGGTCTTCCGGGTCGAGGAGAAGCGCACCGGGAACGTCAACTTCGGCGCGTCGCTGGGGCAGGGAACGGGCATCGGCGGGTTCATCGGCCTCGAGGAGCCCAACCTCTTCGGCCAGGGCAAGCGCGGACGGTTCCAGTGGCAGTTCGGCGCCAACATCAACGACTTCAACCTGAGCTACACCGACCCCGCCATCCGTGATTCGCGGGTGTCGGGGACCATCTCGCTCTTCAATTCCCGGCTCCGGTACACCGTCGGCGACCTCGGCCAGCGGCGCCAGGTCGGCGGCAGCATCCAGGTGGGCGTGCCCCTCTTCGGGTCGCGCTACAGCCGCCTCTTCACGACCTATACCCTCTCCCGGAACAGCTTCGAGGGCGGGTCCACCGACCTGCAGGCCACCTTTCAGTGCAGCCACTGCACCCGGTCCTCGCTGGGCGTGAGCGCCGTGCGCGACACCCGCATCGGCCTGCCGTTCCCGACCGGCGGCGCCTACAGCAGCATCGGGGTCGAGCAGGACGGCGGCATCCTCGGCGGCACCGGCGACTACCAGAAGTTCGACCTCGAGGGGCGGTGGTACACCCCGCTCGGCAGCATGGGCGGCCACGGCCAGCTCGGGGCCGGCGTCCAGTTCGTGCTCGGGCTCACGGCCCGGTCGGGCTTCATCTTCGGCGACGCCTCGGCGTTCCCGACCGACCTGTACTCGATGGGCGGCGTCCAGTTCGGGATCCCGCTCCGCGGCTACGACGAGTTCTCCATCACCCCGGACGGGTTCGACCCCTCGGCCGCCGGCTCGGCGGCGAGCGTGAACGCGTTCGGCAAGTCGTACGCGGCGTTCACCGTCGAGGCCGGCGCCCGGCTCAGCCAGATGGTGTACCTCGACGCGTTCTTCGACGCCGGCAACCTGTACCGCACCGCCCGGCAGTACGACCCGACGCGCCTCTACCGCGGCGCGGGCGTCGGCGCCGCCATCATCTCCCCGCTCGGCCCCGTCGGCATCGACCTGGGCTACGGCTTCGACCGGACCGACCTCAACGGGAATCCGGCCCCGGGCTGGAAAGTCCACTTCAAGCTGGGCAACTTCTTCTGATCCCCGACCACCGTACCACTGGAGCCCCGATGTCCCTGCGTTCCCTCGCCCTCGCGGCCGCCGCCGGCGCCGCCATCCTCGCCCCGGGCCGCCTGTCGGCCCAGCAGCGTCCGGCCGCCGCGCGTCCCGCCGGTGCCGCCGCCCAGGCGCCGGTACGGCTCGGTTACATCAACTCGCGCACGATCCTCCAGGCGACCCCGGGCTATCAGCACGCCGAGAGCCTCTTCAACTCGGAGTATGAGTCGGCGCGGGCGGAAGTCGCCAAGCTGCAGGGGCAGCTCGACTCCGCGGCCGCCGACTTCCAGAGCACGTCGGTCGTGCTCTCGCCGACCGCCCGGCAGCAGAAGCAGCAGTCGCTGTCCCAGCAGCAGCAGCAGATCGAGCAGCGCACCCAGGAACTGCAGACCAAGATGCAGTCCCGCGAGCGCGAGCTGATCGAGCCGTTCCAGACCCGCATCCAGGCGGTGATCGAAGGGCTGCGCGCGGAGGGCAACTACGCCATGATCTTCGACGTCTCGGCGATGGGCGGCGCCCTGGTCACGGCCGACCGCTCGCTCGACCTCACCCAGACGGTCATCGACCGCCTGCAGGCGTCCAAGTAGCCCGTGGGCGAACGCCGCGTCCTGACGGTGGCGGCCGTGGCCGAGCTGGTCGGCGGCCGCCTCATCGGCGCGGGCGGGCCCGCCATCGAGGCGGTCGGCACGCTCGACGGGGCCGGTCCGGGAACGCTCGCGTTCCTGGCCGGCCCGAAGTACCTGAAGGCGTTCCGCAGCTCGCGGGCCGGCGCG
>CAMLHU010000282.1 GCA_946479825.1 uncultured Gemmatimonadota bacterium | reverse complement strand
GGATTGGACGGGTCGCGCGCGGTGAAGGCGTACAGCTGCCCGTTCACTTCCGCCAGCGTGCCGGTATGCAGTCCCCACGTGCCGCTCCCGGTCACCAGGTACTGGCCGATCCGGGCCGGCGCGGCCGGGTCGGTCAGGTCATAGACGTAGAGGCCGGCCCCCGGCCCGTACTCCCCGGTGGCCACGAGCAGGGTGCTGTCGGGACTCACCTGGAGGTCGCTCACCGTCCCGGTGCTGTCCGACAGGCGGACCGCGCCGGCGAAGACCGGCCGCCCCGATCCGTCGAGCTGCCAGACGTTGACGACGTTCCCTTCGGCGTTGCGATAGCCCCAGGTGCCGGTGTAGGCATAGCCCCGCGCGAGCCAGAGGTCGGAGGTGTACAGGCCCGAGACATTGTTCCCGCCCCCCAACACCTTGAAGCACCTCCGCCCGGTCACCGCGAACGCTAACGGCGAGCCGGTGAGCGGAGCCGCCGCGGTCACGGTCGTGGGACCCGACGAATCCGGGGTGAAGCTGACGCGGGCCAGCCCGGTGCTGTCGGTCAGGGTGCTATCCGCGGCGAGCGTCCCCCGGCCGGTGGGGGCCGACCAGCGCACCCACGCCCCGGGCGCGCCGTTGCCATACTGATCGACCACCAGCGCCACCAGCGGGCCGGCCAGTGCGTCGCCGAGGCAGGCGCCCTGCCCCGCGCCCGCAAAGGCGGTCATCCGGACCGGTGCGCCGCCGACCACTCGCAGCGCGAAGGTGACCGACCCGCCCGCGGTCGCGCGCACCGTCACCGCACCGGCCACCGTGTCCGCGACGTATCGCGCCGTGGAAACGCCGCCGGTGTCGGTGGCCGTGACATCGACCAGACGCCCGGGACCTTTCGTCACCGACCAGGCCGGCGTCACGCCGGACACCGGGTGCCCCGAGCCGTCGGTGACCCGGACCCGCAACGGGAGCGCGGCCGTATCGGCGGCCGCGACCCCCTGCAGGTCGCCCCCGGCCTGCGCGATCACCGTCGCACTCGGCCCGGTCGCCTTCCCGCAAGCCGACGCGAACACGAGCGCGGCCGCATACCACGCCGCGCGCTTCACCTGGCCCCGCCCATCCCCGGCATGCCCGGCATCCGCTCTCCGTCGTCGGTCAGTCCCGTGGCGTAACGCCCCATGCGATGCCCTTCCATTCCCCAGTCCAGTCGAAGCCCCAGCGTGAGGCTCGTGATCCGACTCCCGCCGTACCACGACGCGGGATCGAACGCCCCGGTGATCGTGCGGACCGCCGCCACGGAGCCCTCGGCGAACGGTCGGACCATCAACCGGCGGCCGAGCGACACCCCCCGGAGCCGGGCGCCGGCGGTGACGATGGTCCAGCGGGTGATCCCGTTCAGCGAGTTGTCGAGCGGCGGCCACTGGGTCCGGAACGGGTCGGCGGTCCTGGCCTCCTCGGGCCGGTCGGTCCGTTCCAGCCGCAGGTAAGGACGAACGGCCCCCAGCTCGGTCGCACCTTCGGCCAGCCAGCTGCCGAACACGAAGGCGCCGCCCCCCTCGGAGGTGCGCGCGTATTCGACGAGCCCGTACCACGGGCGGCCTGCCCACTCGCGCGCGACCCGGACCGAGGCGCTCCACTTCTCCTGGTCCAACCCGCCGCCGTCGCGATGCTCGGGACTCTTCACCTCGGCGTACGACAGCTGGGCCTCTACGCCGCGAACAGGGGCCACTGTCCCACGGAGGGCGTACGAATCGCCGAATCGCCGCCCGTTCGGCCACACTGCCGGGCCGGTCGGCTCGTCGCCATTGAACCAGGAGACCTCGAACGCCGCAGGCCCGGCCGCCACGCCGACGATGGCCACCTCGCGCTCGAGGATCTGGGCCAGGTGGTGGTTGACCGGATAGCGCTCGACCGGCCGGCCCATCGGGTCGTCGGAGCCGAAGGCCACGAACCCTTTGCCGAAGCCCAACGACACGCGCACCGGGGCGCCGACCGGGGCCAGCAGGTCGTGCGCGGTGAGCATCAGTTCGTGGGCGTAGGTGTGCGGATGGCGGCGATCGACGAACCCCTCGCCGTAGGCGCCGGGGGTGAGCTCGCCGCCGGGCATCGTCCACCCCTCCTCGTCGAGGGTGCCGCGGAAGCGCAGATGCCCGCCGAGCGCGGCAAGGCCGAGCGAGACCGCCGGCTGCACCACGCGGAACTCGGTGAACTGCCGGTCGTGCGGCAGCGGGGCCGCCGTGGACACGAGCCCGATGGCCTGGCCCATCAGGTCGCCGTGCACCGGGCCGAGCTGGAACGACTGTGCGCTGGCGGGCGGCGCCGCGGCGAGGAGCGCGGCGACGAGGAGTGCCCCAAGCGGCGGCGGGCCGCCCCGGTGGGAGCGGCCCGCAACTGAGCGCCGGTCGGACGGGCTCCCGTTCACTCCGCGGGCGCGGCGAGCGCGGCCGCGAGGTAGTCGCGGTTCATCCGGGCGATGAAGTCGATGCTGATGCCCTTGGGGCACGCCTCCTGGCATTCGCCGAAGAGGGTGCAGCCGCCGAATCCCTCGGCGTCCATCCGCTCCACCATCGCGAGCGCGCGCCGCTGCCGCTCGGGCTGGCCCTGCGGCACGAGCCCGAGGTGGGAGATCTTGGCCGCCGTGAAGAGCGACGCGGAGCCGTTGGGGCACGCCGCCACGCAGGCGCCGCAGCCGATGCAGGCCGCCGCCTCGAAGGCGCGGTCGGCGTCGGATTTGGGCACCGGGATCGCGTTGCCGTCGGGGGCGGCGCCGGTGCGGGCGGAGATGTAGCCGCCCGCCTGGATGATCCGGTCGAAGGCGCTCCGGTCCACGCAGAGGTCCTTGAGGACCGGGAAGGCGCGGGCTCGCCAGGGCTCGACCGTCACCTCGTCGCCGTCCCGGAAGCTCCGCATATGCAGCTGGCACGCGGCGGTGCCCTGCATCGGCCCGTGGGCGACGCCGTTGATCATGAGCGAGCAGGAGCCGCAGATCCCTTCGCGGCAGTCGTGGTCGAAGGCGATCGGCGGCTGGCCCTGCTCCACCAGGCCTTCGTTGACGACGTCGAGCATCTCGAGGAAGGACATGTCCGGGTTGACGTCGTCGGCGCGGTAGGTGACCAGCCGCCCGGCGTCGCTCCGGTCCTTCTGTCGCCATACGTGCAGGGTGATGCGCATCGGTTCCTCGGTCTCGTGCCGGGGCGGGGCCGGAGCCCGCTGACCTAGTAGAATGCCGGGCCCGCTCCCACGGTCCTGATCGCCCAATGATCGTCCTCGAGGGCCTGCCGGCCCTGTCGCCGTTCCGCCGCGAACGGCT
>CAMLHU010000281.1 GCA_946479825.1 uncultured Gemmatimonadota bacterium | reverse complement strand
CCCCGCCGTCGTTGAGCGGCACGGAGCCGGTCACGACCAGCACGTAGCCGCGGCCGGGGGCGATGGCGTCGTGGTAGGCCTTCTCGGCGGCCTCGCCCGCCGCCGCCATCAGGGTGTGGCTGTAGTCGAGCGAGATGACGTCGAGCACCAGGTCGCCGATGGCCGGCGACTCGGTGCGGAGCACGCTCTCGACGCAGCCGGTGCACTCCTGGAGCTGGAGCCAGACGACGCTCGGCCGTTTCTGCACGGCCAGCGCGCGTGCCACCCTCGGCGTGAGCGCGCTGCTCAGGCCGAGGATCGCCGTCATCTGCCCGCAGAAGACGAGGAACTCGCGGCGATCGACGCCGCGGCGCTCGAGGTAGGTGCCGAGGGTGTCGCCCTCGAGCCAGGGATGGGATTGGGGACCCAGCATCGGTGCCCTCCGGCCCGGCCTGTGAGGGGGGCCGACGGGCGGGCGTGGAGGGGCTCGTCCGCTGGCTGAGGGTTTGACCGGGCGGTTCGGGCTATGCTAGGAGGGGCCAGCTATGTGAGGAATGAAGGAGGGGTGAGAATACGCTCACCTCTCGCGGGAATCCGGACCGCTTCACTCCCGTTTGGCGCGGAAGAAGCCCTTGAGCAGCTCCCCGCATTCGTCGGCCATCACGCCCCCCACCACCTCGGGCCGATGGTTGAGCCGCGGGTGACGGAGAAGGTCGTGCACCGACCCGGCCATCCCCGCCCGCGCGTCCCAGGCGCCGAACACCACGCGCCGGAGACGGGCCAGGACGATGCTCCCCGCGCACTGGCCGCAGGGTTCGAGGGTCACATACAGGGTCGCCTCGAGCAGCCGCTCCCCGTGGCCCGCGCGGATGGCCTGGTGGATGGCCAGCAGCTCCGCGTGGGCCGTGGGATCGCCCCGGTGGATGGTCTCGTTGTGCGCTTCGGCAAGGGTCTCGCCCTCGTGGACGATGACCGCCCCCACCGGGACCTCGTCGCGGACGGCGGCGGCCCGGGCCAGCCGAAGCGCCGCCTCCATGCCGGCGAGGTCCCCCGGGGTGGTGAGCGACCTACGCACTCGCGACCTCGGCGGCTCCGCCGGCGAGCCGGGTGAACCGGAGCTCGCGGCCGGCGAGGTCCACGCGCACGGTGTCGCCCGGCGCGTAGGTGCCGTCGAGCACCGCCAGGGCCAGCGGGTTCTGGAGCTCGCGCTGGATGACCCGCTTGAGCGGGCGCGCCCCGTAGACCGGGTCGTACCCCATCTCGGCGAGCCGCTCGCGGGCCTCGGGCGAGACCTCGAGCCCGAGCCGCCGGTCGGCCATCAACGCGGCCAGCCGCGCCAGCTGGAGGTCCACGATCCGGGCGATCTCCGCGTGGCCCAGCTGGTGGAAGACGATGACGTCGTCCACCCGGTTCAGGAACTCGGGCCGGAAGTGGCGGCGCAGCTCGTCGCGCACCTCGCGCTCCAGGCGCTCCCACGCCGCGGCGTCGACGTCGCCGCCCGCCTCGACGATGCGGTGGCTCCCGATGTTGCTGGTCATGATGATGACCGTGTTCCGGAAGTCCACCACCCGCCCCTGGCTGTCGGTCAGGCGCCCGTCGTCCAGGATCTGGAGCAGCACGTTGAAGACGTCGGGGTGCGCCTTCTCGATCTCGTCGAAGAGGATGACGCTGTAGGGCCGGCGCCGGATGGCCTCGGTGAGCTGGCCGCCCTCCTCGTACCCCACATAGCCCGGCGGCGCGCCGATCATCCGGGCGACCGCGTGCTTCTCCATGTACTCCGACATGTCGAGGCGGACCATCGCCCGCTCGTCGTCGAACAGGAACTCGGCGAGCGCCCGCGCGGTCTCGGTCTTGCCGACGCCGGTGGGGCCGAGGAAGATGAACGACCCCGTCGGGCGGTTCGGATCCTGGAGGCCGGCGCGGCTCCGCCGCACGGCGTTGGCCACCGCGGCCACCGCCGCCGACTGGCCCACCACCCGCCGGGCCAGCTCCTCCTCGAGCTTGGTGAGCCGCTCGCGCTCCGACTCGAGCATCCGGGACACGGGGATCCCGGTCCACTTGGCCACGATCTCCGCGATGTCTTCCGCCCGCACCTCCTCGTTCAGGTACGAGGCGCCGGCCTGCACCGACTGGAGCCGCTGCTCCAGGGTGCCGAGCTCGCGCTCCGCCGCGGGGATCCGGCCGTACTGCAGCTCGGCGGCCTTCTGCAGGTCGCCCTGGCGGGTGGCGCGGTCCACCTCCTGCCGCAGGGCGTCCACCTCGGCCTTCCGGGTCCGGATGGCCTGAATGGCGTCCTTCTCGGCCTGCCACTGCGCCTTCATCCCGGCGCTCTTCTCCCGTTGCTGGGCCAGCTCGCGCTCCAGCGCCTCGCGGCGCTCGCGCGCCGAGCGGTCCTTCTCCTTGAGCAGGGCCTGGCGCTCGATCTCGAGCTGGACGATCCGCCGCTCGACCTCGTCGATCTCCTGCGGCAGCGAGTCGATCTCGATCCGGAGGCGGCTCGCCGCCTCGTCCACCAGGTCGATGGCCTTGTCGGGGAGGAACCGGTCGCCGATATAGCGGTCGGAGAGCGTGGCGGCCGCCACCAGGGCGTCGTCGGTGATCCGGACGCCGTGGTGCACCTCGTACCGTTCCTTGAGGCCGCGCAGGATGGCGATGGTGTCCTGGACGCTCGGCTCCCCCACCAGCACCGGCTGGAAGCGGCGCTCGAGCGCGGGATCCTTCTCGATGTGCTGGCGGTACTCGTCGAGCGTGGTGGCGCCGACCACGTGCAGCTCGCCGCGCGCGAGCGCGGGCTTGAGCATGTTCCCGGCGTCCACGGCGCCCTCGGCCTTGCCGGCGCCGACGAGGGTGTGCAGCTCGTCGATGAAGACGACGTAGCGCCCTTCCGCCTCGGTCAGCTCCTTGAGCACGGCCTTGAGCCGCTCCTCGAACTCGCCCCGATACTTGGCCCCGGCCAGCAGCTGGCCGATGTCGAGCGCGACGATCTCGCGGTCGCGGAGCGATTCGGGGACGTCGCCGTTGACGATGCGCTGGGCCAGCCCCTCGACGATCGCGGTCTTGCCGACCCCCGGCTCGCCGATCAGCACGGGGTTGTTCTTGGTCCGGCGCGAGAGCACCTGCATCACCCGACGGACCTCCTCGTCGCGACCGATGACCGGGTCGAGCTTCCCGGCCCGGGCCTGGGCGGTGAGGTTCCGGGTGTAGCGCTCCAGCGCCTGGTACTTCTCCTCCGGCGTCTGGTCGGTCACGCGATGCGCCCCGCGCACCCCTTCGAGCGCCTGGCGCAGCGCCTCCGGCGTCACCCCCG
>CAMLHU010000280.1 GCA_946479825.1 uncultured Gemmatimonadota bacterium | reverse complement strand
CTCCCGCCGAAGCGGATCGATGCCGGGGCGCTCGAGGCGCTGGCCCGGCGCCCCTGGCCCGGGAACGTGCGGGAGCTGCGCAACGTCGTCGAGCGCCTGCTCATTCTCGCCAGCGGCAATGCGGTGACCGCCGCCGACGTGGCGCGGCTCCTCCCGCTGGCCGGGGAAGAGATCCCCGCGAGCGAGCCGGCCGAGCCCGCGCTGGAGCAGGGGGAAGGGAACGGGAGCGGGGCGGGCTCGTTCGAAGCGTTCCGCGAGGAGGCCGAACGGCAGTTCCTCCTGCAGAAGCTCCGGGAGCACGCCTGGAACGTGAGCGAGACGGCGCGGGCCATCGACATGCCCCGCTCCAATCTCTATAAGAAGATCGAGCGCTACGGCCTCACACGGGAGCAGTAATGGCGGGAGAGAACCGGGACTGGGACAAGGAGATGGCGGCGATCGACCAGGTGATCGCCAAGGGAGGGTACGTGGCCCCCTCGGGCGGGAACGCCCCGGTGGCCACCGGTGGCGGCGGGTCGGCCCCTGCGCCCTCCCCGGCGCCCGGCGGCCGCCGCGCGTGGCTCGGGATGTGGGTCCGCACCCTGCTGGTCGTGGGGCTCGCCGTGGGCCTCAACGCCTGGCCCTGGTCGCACTACTGCGGGTGGCGGGTGTACTGGTATGTGACGGGCGTCTCCGTGCTGAGCATCGCTTCGCTCTGGGTCATGCTGGTGAGCTGGAAGCGCCGCTCCGGCCTTACCCACATCCTCGGCTTCCTCCTCTTCGGCTACGCCGTCTGGCTCGGCGCGGTCGAGGTGCTCCCGCGCATCGGATACGCCAAGACCGTGAAGACCTGGAGCTGCGCGGTGCCGGGCCCCCAGCCTGCGGCCGCCAGCCAACAGCCATCAGGCAACAGCCAACAGCCGAACGGTCCTGCCGCACAGCCGTAGGCGACCACCGACCGACGATCGACGACTGACGACCGACCACCGACCACCGACCACGAGCATCACATGGCCAAGACGTATAAGAATTTCATCAACGGGCAGTGGGTGGCCCCCTCCACCGGCACCTACTTCCAGAACACCAACCCCGCCGACACGACCGACGTGATCGGCCGCTTCCCCGACTCGGGCGCCAAGGACGTGGCCGAGGCGGTGAAGAGCGCCAAGCGCGGCTTCGAGCTGTGGCGGAAGGTGCCGGCCCCCGCGCGTGGCGACGTGCTCCGCCGGCTGGGCGACCTCCTCGTGACCCACAAGGAGGAGCTGGCCGACGGGATGACCCGGGAGATGGGGAAGGTCCTGGCCGAGACCCGGGGTGACGTGCAGGAAGGGATCGACACCGCCTTCTACGCCGCCACCGAGGGGCGCCGGCTCTTCGGCCACGTGGTCCCCTCCGAGCTCCGCAACAAGTGGGCGATGACCTATCGCCGCCCGATCGGCGTCGCGGGGCTCATCACCCCGTTCAACTTCCCGCTCGCCATCCCGACCTGGAAGATGTTCCCCGCGCTCCTCTGCGGAAACAGCGTCGTGATCAAGCCGAGCGAGGATGTGCCGCACACCACCCACCGGCTGGTGGAACTGCTGCTGGAGGCGGGCCTCCCGCCGGAAGTGATCCAGCTGGTGCACGGCAAGGGGGCCACCGCCGGCCAGGCGCTGGTGGAGCACCCGGACGTGCCGGTGATCTCGTTCACGGGGACCACCGCGACCGGGAGCCGGATCGGCGAGATCTGCGGGCGGATGCACAAGCGGCTCTCGCTCGAGATGGGCGGGAAGAACGCGATGATCGTGATGGACGACGCCGACCTCGACCTGGCGCTCGACGGCGTGCTGTGGGGCGCCTTCGGCACCACCGGGCAGCGCTGCACCGCCACGAGCCGGCTCATCCTGCACCGGAAGATCCACGACCGGTTCCTGGCCCGGGTGGCCGACGCCGCGGGGAAGCTCCGCCTGGGCGACGGCCGCAAGGCGGGGACCGACGTGGGGCCGCTGATCCACGCCGCCGCGCGCGACAAGGTCGAGCGCTACGTGGCGCTGGGGAAGGAGGAAGGGCTCGAACTGGTGCTGGGCGGGAAGCGTCCGGGCGGCGCGGCCACCGAGCGCGGGTGGTTCTACCGGCCGACGATCTTCGCCGGGGCGCGCGCGTCGAGCCGGCTGGCGCAGGAGGAGATCTTCGGGCCGGTGCTGACGGTCATCCGGGTCAACTCGCTCGACGACGCCATCCGGGCCAACAACTCGGTCAAGTACGGGCTCTCGAGCTCGCTCTACACCCGCGACGTCAACGCCGCCTTCCGCGCGATGCAGGATCTCGACAACGGGATCAGCTACGTCAACGCGCCGACCATCGGCGCCGAGGCGCACCTGCCGTTCGGCGGCGTCAAGCAGACCGGCAACGGCCACCGCGAGGGCGGGTGGGAGGTCTACGAATTCTATTCGGAGACCAAGGTCTGCTACGTGGACTACTCCGGCACGCTGCAGCGGGCGCAGATCGACAACTACGGGGAGTGATGGGACGGGGTCGGTGGGCGGTCCGCCGTCCGCTCACCGGCCTCCCCCGTTGCGCCGCCCCGCTCCACTGGCTAAGGTTCGACCAGCCGGCGGGGCGCCCGCCCCGGAGACGTCGCCGGCGCACTGAGACGACCCGAATGTCCCTGATCCTTCGTTCCTCGGCAGCGGTCCCGACCGCGCGCGGTCGCGCGGCCGTGCCGTCGTCCCCTCGCACCGTCGAGAGCGCCTGAACCGATGCGTCCGATGCAGGTCGGTTCCGGCAAGCGCGGCCCCGCCGCGCAGGACGAGGGCTCCCTCGACCAGTACCTCCGGGATATCAGCAAGTACCCGCTGATCTCCCAGCCGGAGGAAGTCGCGCTCGCCCAGCGGATCCACGCCGGCGACGAAGAGGCGCTCGACAAGCTGGTCCGCAGCAACCTCCGGTTCGTGGTGTCGGTCGCCAAGAAGTACCAGAACCAGGGCGTCTCCCTCCCCGACCTCATCAACGAAGGCAACCTCGGCCTCATCCGGGCCGCGCACAAGTTCGACGAGACCAAGGGGATCAAGTTCATCTCCTACGCGGTCTGGTGGATCCGCCAGGCCATTTTGCAGGCGCTGGCGGAGCAGAGCCGCATCGTCCGGGTGCCGCTCAACCGCGCCGGCACGCTGCACCGCATCGGCAAGCGCTCGTCGGCCCTGCTCCCGGAGCTGGGGCGCGAGCCGACGCCGTCGGAGATCGCCGAGGGGATGGACATCTCGATGGAAGAGGTCCAGAAGACCCTTTCCATCTCCCAGAACCACCTCTCGCTCGACGCGCCGATGACGCCGGGCGAGGACA
>CAMLHU010000279.1 GCA_946479825.1 uncultured Gemmatimonadota bacterium | reverse complement strand
GCGCCTAGTGCGTCACCTGCATCGAGTAGCCGCCGAGGGAGCGCTGGGTGTACGGGGCGGTGCGTCCGGTGACCTGGGTCAGGGAGGTGGAGTACTGCCCCACCTTGCTGATGTCCGGCACCGCGATCGTGGCCACCTGCCCGGCCGCGACGTTGCCGGCCAGGATGACCACCGCCGTATCCTGGTTCGTGCTGATCCGGGTAAAGGGGGTCAGTCCGGGGCCGGCCTGCACCGACGTGATCCCCGGCCCGACGATGCGGAACAGGATGGCCCCGTCGTCGGAGTTCGGGGTGGCCAGCTGCACCTTGAGGTTGCCCGCGGTCGGGCCGGTGGCCGAGCTGCCACCGCACCCCGCGAGGAGCGCGCCGAGGGCCAGGGCCGCGAGGAGACGGGTCGGGCGCATCTCACTTCTCCTTGCTGGGGGCGGGCGGCGCGGCGACGATCCCCTTCGCCTTGAGCCAGGCCAGGAAGTCCCCGAGGTTGTACACCGCGTCCGAGTTCCCGTTCTGGTCGAGGTACGTCTTCTGCTGGGGCGTCAGCGTCGGGACGCCGAGCAGCTCGCTGGCGGCGTCGGCCGTGACGATCGTGACCCCGCCCGAGAAATTCGCGGTGAGGTTGTACGGACGGTTCATCGGGAGCACCACCGACAGGTTCGTGGTGGTGGTGTCGCCGGTCCAGCCCGAGAAGCTCTGGCCGGAGTCGGGCGTGGCGGTGAGGGTGGTCCCGGTGCCGGCGTTGATGAAGACACCGGCGGCGGTGGTGTCGCCCGCCGGGCCGTTCACCTTGCCGAGGCCGTTCACCACCACCTTGACCTTGTGTTGCGCGCTGAACGTGGCGATCGCGGTGTCGGGCGTCCCGGCCGCGGCCAGCGCGAAGCTCTTCGCGGTCTGGCCGTTGCTCCACAGGCCGCCGAAGAGGAGCCGGGTGCGGCCGCTGTTCACCAGCTGGCTGTCGGCGACGCTCACGTGGACGCTGTCGCCGAGGGCGAAGATCTCACGGTAGGTCGCCGCGCTGACGCCGTTCACGGTCACCTGCGCGCCCAGCACAGCCTGCGTGGTGCTGACGAGCCACGGCGCCGAGCTCAGGAACCGGAAGACCATCGGCCCGTTGGCGGACACCTGGTAGATCGAATCGAGCTTGAACCCGGCGAGCCCTCCCGAGTGCAGGATCAGCGACGGGTTGGTCGAGTAGCCGAGGCTGTGATTGTTGCTGGTGCCGGGGAACGGGTCGCCCGCGTCGCCGCGGTTCCCGCCGCCGGGAGTGCGGAGCTGGTTGAGCCCGTCCGCCTGCAGGAGCTCGACCCCTTCCTTGCCACCGTGGGCGGACTGCGAATTGACGGTATTGCTCGCCATCCCGCCGTTCACGATCGTCTGGTCCACGTGCCAGACGAGGAGGCCGGGGCCCTTCTGCGCCGACGGCGACAGCAGGCCGCTGATCATCCCGCTATCGGCGTTGAGCGGCTGCCGGTTCTCGACGAGGTAGAACTCGGACGCCGACGTGCTCGGCACGTACAGGACGGTGTCGCTGGTCTCGACCGGGCCGAGCGTGGTGGTCGCGCTGGTCGCGAGGGTGTCGAAGGTGGCCCACCCCATGTAGAACCGCGACCAGGCGTCGAAGAACGACGGGCTCTCGGGGACGGTGTAGTTGCCGCTCCCCATCAGCCCCCACGAGCCGATCCCCTCGGTCGCGGTGGACTGGTTCTGGTCGGTGTCGTAGAGGTCGGGAAGGCCGAACGTGTGGCCGGTCTCGTGCGCCACCGTGCCGATGGGCATCACCTGGCCGGCGGTGCAGGAGGTGCTCCCTCCCTGGCCGCTCTGCACGGTGTAGTCGTCGATCTTGATGAACTGCCCGGGGTGCCCGGGCCACGGGGTGTTGGTCACGAACGCCCCGCCGTTGAGCACGCTGCCGCTCTGCGCCAGCCCGGTCAGGCTGTAGCGGTGGGCCCAGATGTTGTTGCCGGTCGGGGTGGTGGTGAACGGGATGCACTCGCCGCCGAGGAGCGGCTGGACGAAGATCACGAAGTCCACCACGCCGTCGCCGTTGGCGTCGTACTTCGACCAGTCGACGCCGGCGGAGTCCTTGGTGATCGCCTCGACCAGGCCGCTGTAAAGATGCGCGATGCCGGTGGAGCAGTAGATGGCCCGGCAATTCGCCCCGTAGTACGACGAGTCCTGGCTCAGCTGCACCCAGTCGTGCATGTCGCCGGTGATGTCGAACCGGTTGTGCGACATCTCCTGGTAGAAGCTCCGGAGCGAATACGGCCGGCTGGCGGGCGTGGCGGCGAAGAAGACGTCCTGGTAGTTGACCGTGTCGAACGGCGCCACGCCGTTCTTGAAGTAGAAGAAGATGACCGGGATGTTGAGGCTGTCCGGGAAGCCGCTGGTGCGCTGGAGGGCGTTGGCCCCCTGGATGTTCCCGGCCGCCATCATCGCCGAGCGCTGGAGCATCCGGGTCCGGTACTGGACCCGGAGTCCGCCGTCGGGGCGGAAGTCGAGCCCCCGGACCTCCTTCTGGCCCTTGGGCGGCGGGACCGGGATGAACCCGGTGCCCTGCTGGGCCGCGAGGGGGCCCGCCGACAGGGCAAGGACGAGCACCACGGCGGTGCCGGAACGCACACGCATGCAGCTGGCTCCGATGGAAAGTGGGGGGTGCCGCAGACGCCTGAACCTTACCGCCCGGGCCGGTCCGCCGCAACCGGATACCGACCTTACTTCTGCTGGGACCTCCCGGGCTGTGCCGGGGGTCACACGCGGGCATCCGCCCCGCTGTCCAACCTTGCCCCAACCCCGCCCCGGGCCTAGATTTGCGCGATTGACGGGCCCCGCGCCCGGCCCCTTCGACCGTGAGGTCCCGTTGGACACCCAGACCCTCCAGGCTGCCGCCCTGCTGGACAAGTGCCGGCAGTTCACCAAGGTGCAGGAGATCCGCGCCGCCGGCCTCTATCCGTACTTCAAGCCCATCTCGGAGTCGGAAGACACGGTCGTCACGATCGAAGGCCAGCAGCGGATCATGCTGGGGTCGAACAACTACCTGGGCCTCACCCACCACCCGAAGGTCCTCGAGGCCGCCCAGCGCGCCCTCCACCGGTACGGCGCCGGCTGCACCGGCAGCCGCTTCCTGAACGGCACCCTCGACCTGCACCTCCAGCTCGAACACGAGCTCGCCGCCTTCATCGGCAAGGAAGCGTGCATGGTCTTCTCCACCGGCTACGGCGCCAACCTGGGGCTGGTCTCCGGGCTGGTGGGCCGCGGTGAGACGGTCTTCCTCGACAAGCTCGACCACGCCTGCATCGTGGACGGCGCCCGGC
>CAMLHU010000278.1 GCA_946479825.1 uncultured Gemmatimonadota bacterium | reverse complement strand
GAAGGGGCACATCATCACGGTGGAGGACCCGATCGAGTTCATCCACCGGCACCAGAACTGCATCATCAACCAGCGCGAGGTCGGGACCGACACCAAGAGCTTCGCCCACGCGCTCAAGTACGCGCTGCGTGAGGACCCCGACGTCATCCTCATCGGCGAGATGCGGGACCTCGACACCATCGCCGCCGCGCTCACCATCGCGGAGACGGGCCACCTGGCCTTCGCCACCCTGCACACCAACTCGGCGGCCGAGGCCATCAACCGCATCATCGACGTCTTCCCGTCCAACCAGCAGTCGCAGGTCCGGGCGCAGCTGGCGTTCGTGCTGGAGGGGATCATCACCCAGACCCTGCTCCAGAAGTCGAAGGGCAAGGGCCGGGTGATGGCGGCCGAGATCATGGTGGCCACCCCGGCCATCCGCGCGCTCATCCGCGACGACAAGATCCACCAGATCTATTCGGCCATGCAGTCCGGCAAGAAGCACGGGATGCAGACGATGAACGACGCGCTCTTCCAGCTCTACACCAACCGCGAGATCGCGCTGGAAGAGGCGCTGCGCGTGACCCACGACCCCGCCGAGTTCCAGCGGATGTGCGGGATCACCCCGGCCGAGGAAGAGTTCGGCTCGGCCGACAAGCCCCAGCGGCCCGCGCTCCGGCGCTAGGCCCGGAAGGAGTCCGCGATGCCGGTCTTCGAATACTCGGCCCGGAACCCGCAGACCAACCAGATCCTCAAGGGGACCATCGACGCCCCCAACAAGGACGAGGCGGCCAAGCAGCTGCGGCAGAAGAAGCTGCTGCTGGTCAACCTGCGGGAACAGCCGAAGCAGCTGAAGCTCAGCTTCGGCGGCGCCGGGAGCATCCCCACCCGCGACGTCGTGATCTTCACGCGGCAGTTCGCCACGATGATCAACGCCGGCCTGCCGCTGGTGCAGTCGCTCACGGTGCTGGCCGACCAGACCCAGAACAAGGCCCTGGCCCAGACCGCCCGCGAGGTGGTCTACGACGTCGAGAGCGGCAACACCCTGGCCGACGCGATGTCGAAGCACCCCAAGGCGTTCAGCGCGCTCTACGTCAACATGGTGGCCGCCGGCGAGGCGGGCGGCATCCTCGACACCATCCTCGGGCGCCTGGCCGGGTTCCTGGAAAAGAACGACGCCCTCGTCCGCAAGGTGAAGGGCGCGATGGTGTACCCGGGCGTCATCATGTCGGTGGCCGGCATCGCCATCTGCGTGCTGCTCATCTTCGTCATCCCGACGTTCCAGTCGATGTTCGCGTCGGTCAACATGGAGCTGCCGCTCCCGACCCGGATCGTGATCGGCGCCTCGCAGATCCTCCAGCACTACTGGTGGCTCATCATCGCCGTCGTGGCCGGCACGATCGTCGGCATCAAGCGCTACTACGCCACCTCCGACGGCAAGAAGCGCATCGACACCATCATGCTCCAGCTCCCGGTCCTGGGCGACCTGATCCGGAAGTCGGCGGTGTCGCGCTTCACCCGCACCCTCGGCACGCTGCTCTCCTCGGGCGTGTCGATCCTCGACGGGCTCGAGATCACCGCCAAGACCGCCGGCAACCGCGTCATCCACGACGCCGTGATGGCCTCGCGACAGTCCATCGCCGGCGGCGAGACCATCTCGGCCCCGCTCGACAAGTCGAAGGTCTTCCCGCCGATGGTGGTCTCGATGATCGCCGTGGGCGAACAGACCGGCGGCCTCGACGAGATGCTCTCCAAGATCGCCGACTTCTACGACGACGAGGTGGACGTCGCCGTCGGCGCGCTGCTCTCCCTGATGGAGCCGGTGATGATCGTGGTGCTCGGCGTGGTCGTCGGCGGCATGGTCGTCGCCATGTACCTGCCGATCTTCGGGATGATCAACACGGTGCAGTAGGCGGGCCCGGCGTTCCGCCGGCCCTCACGACCATTTCCCGGCCCCGGGCATCCAGCTTCGTGCGGATGCCCGGTGTCGCATCCGGTGACCGCGACTCCACCTCCACGGTGATCCCGATGCAATTCTTCCGCTCCGGCCCCGTCCTCACCGGTACCCGCCAGGGCCTCCGCGCCTACGCGGGCACGGCGATCCTCCTCCTGGTTGGCGGGGCCGCGGCCCTCACGACCCTCCTGCCCATCGCCGGCCTCTCGAGCGGCGCATCCCCCTTCAGGTCGCGCCTGGGCCTGCCGTCCGCCGGAGTCGCGGACTACGGCATCGGGTGGAGCGGGCAGGCGGTCACACCGGCGGCGCTGCAGCACGCCGGGATCGTAACCCTGTTCCAGCTGCTTCTTGGGATCGGTGCCGCGCTTCTCGTCGTCGGATGGCTCACCACCCTCGGTGTCTCGGCGGCGCGGGCGAGTGCCCGGCGGTCGGAGGTCAACATCCGCCGTTCGGTCGGTGCATCCCGGCGGGTGTTGGTCGGCACCTTCCTGGCCGAGGGGGTGGTGATCGCAGGCGCGGCGTTGGTGATCGGCGGCCTGGCCGGCTGGGGGAGCGGGTCTCTGCTGGCGCGCGCCTGGCCGGGATCGTTCGCGGCGGGGGGAGCCGTGCTCCCGGTGGTCGCCACGCTCGCCGTGACAGGTGCTGTGGCGCTCGGCGCGCTCCTCCCACTCGCATATGCGGGGCGCCGCGCGCCCCTGCAGCAGGTCGGCGGTGAGCCCCTCGGGCTTGCGATGCCGGTGCTGCAACTCGGCGTGAGCCTTACGGTGCTGGTGGCGGCGGCCCTGCTCTGGAAGGGGGCGTCCCGACTCACGGCCGCGGACGAAGGAGACGGGCATGCCTACGTGTTCCGGGTCTCCGCTGCAAAGGACTCGGCGCCCGCCGAGCGCTCGCGCGGCTACGCGGCCCTGCTACGGCACGTGGCCCATCTGGCGGGCGTCGAGAGTGCGGCGCTCGTCAACGGTGGAGGAGTGACCGGTGCCGGGGTCTCCGACTTCACCCTGGCCTACTGCGGGGAAGGGTGTTCGCTCGGCGGCCTCCCGGCGCCGAGGCAAAGCGTCCGCGCGATGCACTACCTGGTGACCGCCGATTCATTCCGCGCGCTGGGCTTGCCGATCGTCGCGGGGCGCGGGATCGCCGACACCGACGACTGGTCGGCACCCCGGGTCGCGCTCGTGAACCGAAGTTTTGCGGCGCGCCACTTTCAGGACGGGGATCCGCTCGGGCATTGGGTGCAGGTGGGATCGGGGCCGTGGAACACCTATACGGTCGTGGGAGTGGTGGAGGATCGGGAGCCGGACGGCGTCGGCGGAGCGCTCGCTCCGCCGAGCGCCGTCTACCTCAGCGTGCTGCAGCAGCCGGCGCCCGTGGTGGACC
>CAMLHU010000277.1 GCA_946479825.1 uncultured Gemmatimonadota bacterium | reverse complement strand
GGAGTCGTCCGCCCCCCCTCGGCGTTCGGGATCACGACCGGGTCGCCACCCTCCATCACTGCCACCACCGAGTTGGTGGTCCCCAGGTCGATGCCGATGATCTTGGAAGCCATTGCGTGTATTCCTTTCTATGGGCTCTGGGCCGGTCGGCCCCTCCGAGCAACTGAGCCCGGCTCAGGAGCAAGCCCCATACCCGGGAATCCTGCCAGAATGGCACAGCGATGGCAGGGGAGGGAAAGCTTCGGCGGGGTTGGAGTTAGCGTGCCGGGGCCAGGTACGACATATTCCCCCTCCGAACCGACCGAGGATCGTCCGTGACCCGCGAAGTCGAATTGGCGCCCGTGCACCTGGCGCCGCTCCCCTTTACCCCGCGCAATCCGGGCATGCCACTCGAGCTCGACTGGCTGCCCGAGGTCCGGGTCAACCGCAGCGCGGTCGAGCGCCGGGCGGCGACCATCGGCAAGCGCCGCACGGTCAAGCAGGCGTGGCAGGCGGCGTGGCTGCTCCGGGCCATCACCCTGATGGACCTCACGACCCTGGCCGGCGACGACACGCCGGGCCGAGTCCGGCGGCTGTGCGCCAAGGCGCGCCAGCCGGTGCGCCCGGACATCCTCGAGGCGCTGGGCGCCGAGGGGCTCCGGATCCGGGTGGCGGCGGTCTGCGTGTATCACGCGATGGTGCCGACCGCGGTGGAGGCGCTGGCGGGGTCGGGGATCCCGGTGGCGGCGGTCTCGACGGGGTTCCCGGCGGGGCTCTCGCCGTTCGAGACCCGGCTGGCCGAGATCAAGGCGTCGGTGGAGGCGGGGGCGGAGGAGATCGACATCGTCATCACCCGCGCGCACGTGCTCACGGGCAACTGGCGCGCGCTGTTCGACGAGGTGCGTGCCTTCCGGGAGGCCTGCGGCGACGCGCACCTCAAGGCGATCCTCGCCACCGGCGAGCTCGCGACCCTCACCAACGTGGCGCGCGCCTCGATGGTGGCGATGATGGCCGGCGCCGACTTCATCAAGACCTCGACCGGCAAGGAAGGGGTCAACGCCACGCTGCCGGTCGGACTCGTGATGGCCCGCTGCATCCGCACCTACCTCGAGCGCACCGGGCACCGGGTGGGGCTCAAGCCCGCCGGCGGGATCCGTACCGCCAAGGATTCGCTCGACTGGCTGATGATGATGAAGGACGAACTGGGTGACGCGTGGCTCCGGCCCGAGCTGTTCCGGTTCGGCGCGAGCTCGCTCCTCACCGACATCGAGCGCCAGCTCGAGCACGCGGCGACCGGCCGCTACTCGGCCGGCTACCGCCACCCGATGGCGTGACTCCGCTTCCTGACACCCGAGACCGCAGCCGAATGACGACAGTTCCGGAGATCTTCGAGACGATGAGCTGGGGGCCGGCGCCCGAATCCGCCAAGCCGGCGGAGGCGTGGCTCGAGCAGCACGGGCGCCGGTTCGGCCTCTTCATCAACGGCGCCTGGCGCCGGCCGAAGGGCGCCGAGGCTTTCGAGACGATGAACCCGGCCACGGGGAAGCGGCTCGCGACGATCACCCAGGCCTCGGCCGCCGAGGTGGACGCCGCGGTCAAGGCGGCGCGGGCCGCGCAGCCGGGGTGGTGGGCGTTGGGCGGCCACGGCCGAGCCCGCCATCTCTACGCGCTCGCCCGGCTGGTGCAGAAGCATTCCCGGCTCTTCGCCGTGGTGGAATCGCTGGACAACGGGAAGCCGATCCGCGAGAGCCGTGACATCGACATCCCGCTCGTGGCCCGGCACTTCTACCACCACGCGGGGTGGGCCCAGCTGATGGACACGGCCCTGCCGCACTCGGCGCCGGTCGGCGTCGTGGGGCAGATCATCCCGTGGAACTTCCCGCTCCTGATGCTGGCGTGGAAGATCGCGCCCGCGCTCGCGATGGGGAACACGGTGGTGCTCAAGCCGGCGGAGTTCACCTCGCTCACGGCGCTGCTCTTCGCGGAGATCGTCGAGGAAGCGGGGCTTCCGCCCGGTGTGGTCAATGTCATTACCGGCGACGGCCGCACCGGCGAGGCATTGGTGAAGCATCCCGGCGTGGACAAGATCGCCTTCACCGGCTCCACCGAGGTGGGCCGGCTCATCCGCGTCGCCACCGCCGGGAGCGGCAAGAAGCTCTCGCTCGAACTGGGCGGGAAGTCGCCGTTCGTCGTCTTCGAGAGCGCCGACCTCGACAGCGTCGTCGAAGGCGTGGTGGACGCGATCTGGTTCAACCAGGGGCAGGTGTGCTGCGCCGGCTCGCGGATCCTGGTGCAGGAAGGGATCGCCGACCGGCTGGTGGCCAAGCTTCGGGCGCGGATGGAGACGCTGCGGGTGGGGAGCCCGCTCGACAAGGCGGTGGACATCGGCGCCATCGTGGCGCCGGTGCAGCTCAAGCGGATCGAGAAGCTGGTGCGGCAGGGGGAGGAAGAAGGCGCGGTGCGGTGGCAGCCGTCGTGGAGCTGCCCCACCGAGGGGTGGTTCTATCCGCCCACGCTCTTCACCAACGTTTCGCCCGCGGCCACCATCGCGCAGGAGGAGATCTTCGGCCCGGTCGTGGTGCTGATGACCTTCCGCACCCCGGAGGAGGCGGTCGAGCTTGCCAACAACACCCGCTATGGCCTCGCGGCGAGCGTCTGGACGGACAACCTCAACCTGGCCCTCGACGTGGCGCCGAAGCTCAAGGCCGGCACGGTGTGGGTCAACTGCACCAACCTCTTCGACGCGGCCAGCGGCTTCGGCGGGTACCGCGAGAGCGGCTTCGGCCGCGAAGGCGGCATCGAGGGGCTCAAGGAGTACGTGACGCCGGCGTGGATGCAGGCGGGCAGGCGGACAGGCGGTCAGGCGGTCAGGGGAGCCAAGTGGGCGGATCCGGCATCAAAGCGTACTGCATCCAGGCGAGCCCACACGCCACCTGACCGCCCGACCGCCCCTCCGCCCATCGACCGCACCGCCAAGCTCTTCATCGGCGGCAAGCAGGCGCGCCCCGATTCCGGTTACAGCACCCCCGTGTACACGCCGCAGGGCGCGCTCGCGGGCGAGGTCGGCACCGGCAATCGCAAGGACATCCGGAACGCGGTCGAGGCGGCGCGCAAGGCGGCCGACGGGTGGGCGCGCGCCACGGCCCACCATCGGGCGCAGATCCTCTATTACCTGGGCGAGAACCTGAGCGTGCGGGCCCGCGAGTTCGCCGACCGGATCCGCGCGCTCACCGGGGTCACGCCGGCGGCCGCCGGACGCGAGGTCGAGGCGGCGATCGAGCGGCTCTTCACCTACGCGGCCTGGGCCGACAAGTGGGACGGGCGCGTGCACCAC
>CAMLHU010000276.1 GCA_946479825.1 uncultured Gemmatimonadota bacterium | reverse complement strand
AATCTAGCCGGGCAGGGGAGGGGGGCCAAATGGCGGGAGACGGGTACCGGGAGATGGGAGGAAGGCGGGGGAGGAGGCGGGTCCCGTTCACCCTTTACGGTTCACCCTTCACCGCCCGGGCCGGCCGGGCGATGACACTGAGAGGGCGAATGGACGGAGGGGAGGAGGTGGGTCCCGTTCACCGTTTACGGTTCACCGTTCACCGTAGGGGCAGCCACATCGGAGCTCGAATGCGAACGGTGGGAGTCGAGCCGAAGGCCTGACGGGGCGACCACATCGGAGCTCGAATGCGAACGGTGGGAGTCGAACCCACAACCCTTGCGGGACAGGATCCTAAGTCCTGCGCGTATGCCAGTTCCGCCACGTTCGCGGGGTCGCCCTGAACTTAAGCGCCCCGGCCCCCGTGGCCACCACCCCTACTCCTCCCGCATCTCCTCCACTTCCTGCCGGAGCCGGGCGATCTCCTGCCGCAGCGCGTCGAGCTGCTGGGGCGCCCGGCTCGCGGCGTCCACCTGGTGCCGCAGCGCCTCGAGCCGCTGTTCCAGTGCCTCGACCCGGGCGAGGATCGCGGCGTCGGTCTCGGTCGCCATCGGTCACACCCCTTCCGTGATGAGCCCGCTCACTTCCGGCAGCTCGTGGATCATCGCCTTGAACGCCGGCCACTCAGTGGCGGCCCACACCTCGGTGCTGGCCCGACCGACGATGCGGACGAGCGTCGCGACCTTGGTGGCCGTCGCCACGTCGGGCGCGCGGAACACGTCCACGTAGTCGTACGGGCCGAGCACGGCCCAGCTGTGCAGCCACTCGACGTCGGGGCATTCGCCCCGCACCGCGGTCATCGCCTGGCGCTCCAGGGTCTCGATCGCGTTCGGCACCCGCACCGCCTCGGGCGAGAGCCGCGTCAGCATGATGAAGGTCGTCATGGGGGGTCCCTCCTGCCTCCACGATGCGGCCGGCGGCGTGACGCCCCGATGAACGACGGGTGAGTGGCGGCTAAGGGGGGCGGGGGACCAGCGCTCAGCCGTGCTTCAACCCCGCTTCACGCCCCAGGTGACAGGGTAGGGGACGCCAGCCGGAGGCCCCGATGCCCTTCCCCCCCAAGCCGCACACACCGAGCACGGTCGAGGACGTGACCGTCGGCGAGGCTGCGCTCCCCGGTCAGCTCACCATTCCGGCCGACCCCGTGGGCCTCATCCTCTTCGCGCACGGGAGCGGGAGCTCACGCCTCAGCGTCCGGAACCGCGCGGTCGCCTCGACCCTCGTCGCCGCCGGCTTCGTCACGCTGCTCTTCGACCTCCTCACCGACGCCGAGGCGGAGGTCCGCGCCAACGTGTTCGACATCCCGCTCCTGGCGTCCCGGCTCCGCGACGCGGCCCTCTGGGCGACGCGGGACCCGCGGCTCGCCGACCTGCCGCTCGGCTACTTCGGGGCCAGCACCGGCGCGGCGGCGGCGCTCGCGGCGGCCGCCGCGGGCCCACCCCCGGTCGCGGCGATCGTCTCGCGTGGCGGGCGCCCCGACCTCGCCGGCGACGCGCTGCCCCACGTCCACGTGCCGACGCTCCTCATCGTCGGCGAGGCTGATCGCGAGGTCCTCGCCCTCAATCGTGCCGCCGCCGACCGGCTCGGCGGGCCGTGGCGGCTCGTGACAGTCCCGGGTGCGACCCATCTCTTCGAGGAGCCCGGCGCGCTTGACCACGTGGCGAGCCTGGCCGCCGGGTGGTTCGTCCGCCATCTGGCGCCGGCAGGAGCGGAGCGATGACCGGGCGCGCCGGGGCCGGGACCGGCCTCCCCTTCCACGACCGGGTAGCCGCCGGGGCGGCGCTCGCCGGGGCGCTCGATCAGTACCGCGCGCGCGGCGCACTGGTGCTGGGGCTCATTCGCGGCGGGGTGCCGGTCGCGGCCGAGGTGGCCCGCCGGCTCGAGGCCGAGCTCGACATCGTGGTCGTTCGGAAGCTCGGAGCGCCGGCCGCCCCGGAGCTCGCGATGGGCGCGGTGACCTCGGACGGCACCCGCATCCTGAACAACGACGTGGTGAAGGAATTGCGTGTTCCCGACGCGCAGCTCGTCGCGCTGACCGAGGCCCGCGGCATCGAGGCGCTGCGGCTCGAGGAACAGCTCCGCCGCGGCCGGCCCGACCTCCGGATCGGCGGCCGGACCGTGATCTTGGTGGACGACGGCCTCGCGACAGGCGCCACGATGCGGGCGGCGGTGGCGTCGGTGCGTCGTCGCGTGCCGGGCCGGATCGTCGTGGCGGTGCCGGTGGGGTCGAAGGAGGCGTGTGCGGCGCTGCGGAGGGAAGCCGACGAGGTGGTCTGTCCGGTCGAGCCGGAATGGTTCGACGCCGTCGGCAGCTGGTACGAAGACTTCGCGCAGGTGTCCGACCGCGAGGTGACGGACCTGCTCGACCGGTTCCCGCCTCGCCCGGCCGGCTGATCCGCCACCCGGCAGGACGTTCCCGGCTCAGGACTCCGGCGTCGCCACCGCCCGCCGGCGCGCGATGGCGACCGTGGTGGCCTGCCGCCCCCGCTCGCCCAGTTCCTCGGTGTACCGTACCTCGGCGCCGGGCGAGAGCCGGTCGAATCCGTCCTTGAGCACGCTCG
Organism: uncultured Gemmatimonadota bacterium; assembly: GCA_946479825.1. Next base: position 724 of record CAMLHU010000276.1, on the reverse strand, counting down.
CCCGGTCGAAGTAGATCCGCTCGCCGTCGGCCGTCTCGAGGAACCCGTAGCCCGCCAGCGGGAAGAGCTCCGCCACCTGCGCCCTCGGCGTCGGGACGTGGACCTTCACCGCCCCCTGCCGCCGGCGCACCCGGTCCTGCAGGCGCCGGCGCATCGCCTCGAACGCGTGGTCGAGCGCGGTGCCGAGGGCGGCGCGCGGCTGGCGGTCCACCACCAGGTCGCGCCCGGGGGTCCGGAGGTCGATGCGGACGCGATACTGCGAGTGATCGCTCCGGCGGCGGCGCTGGGGGACGTCCACCAGCACGCGGCAGCCGGTGATGCGCTGGTGGAACCGGGCGAGGTGCGCCGCGCGGCGGCGGATGTCCGCCTCCACCGCCGGCGGAAGGGTCACGTTGTGGACTGCCACCTGGACGGGGAACACGCACGACCTCCGTTCACTTGTGACCTTCGACGAGGAACGAGACCTTCGCGTTCACGCGATACTGCGTGATCCGGTCGCCCTCCACCTCCGCGCTGAAGTTGTCGATCCACACCGAGCGGATCCCCTTCACGGTCTTCCCGACCTCGCGGACGGCGCTCTGCGCCGCGTCGTCGAAGCTCTTGTCCGACTGCGCCACCACCTCGACGACCTTGACGATGCTGCTCATTCTCCCTCCTGGCTGGCCGGCGGGGCACGTCCCCGCCACCCCGATGATGACGGCGGGGCGATGAAGCGAGCTTGAGT
>CAMLHU010000275.1 GCA_946479825.1 uncultured Gemmatimonadota bacterium | reverse complement strand
GGGGCCGGAGGCGAAGCCGCAGTTTGTCGATACCTTCCCTGAGCCTCCGAAGCCGAAGGAAGGGGAGGCGAAGAAGAAGAAGTGATTCGGGGTATGACGTGAGGCAGGTATTTCGAAACCTCAAGGAGGATCTGGATGCACGGGATAGCACGATTGCTCGGCTGCGCCGCGCTGCTCGCCAGCGCCGCGCCGACCCTCGCCGCTCAGGGACCCGACGGCCAGGCGCTGTACCGCGAGCACTGCAAGGAATGCCACGGCGCCGCCGGGCGCCCGACCAAGACGGCGCTCGGCAAGTACAAGGAGATCAAGGCGCTCGACGCAACGTTGCTGAGCACCCGGTCGGACGACTCGCTCCTCGCTATCCTGAAGCACGGCGCCAAGGACGGTAAGGAGATGAAGTCGTTCAAGGAGAAGCTGTCGCCGGAGGAGATGACCGCCGTCGTGAAGTACGTGCGGACGAGGTTCGGCGGCAGCGGCGACGCGTCCAACCCATAGAGGGAGGGCCGCCTGGGCGAATCCGCTCGAAACTCTCAGGCGGCCTTCAACCCCGGCTCATGGCTCCGGTGCTAACCTTCCGCTACCAAAGGGAGGTGAGCCATATGTTCGGAGTCACGAAGCCTGTGCGGGATCCGATGCTGGATCTCCTGTACCAGCTCGAGCGTCGCATGGGCCGCATGTTCAACGAGCCGTTCCGCACGTTCGACTGGCTGCCGGCAGAGCTGCCGACGGCGGCCGCGTGGGTGCCCGTCGTGGACATTTTCGAGGAGAACGACAAGATCCGGATCGTTGCGGAGCTCCCGGGCGTGAAGCCCGAGGAGGTGAAGATCTCGGTCGAGGGCAACCTGCTGACCATCACGGGAATGAAGGAGCAGGTGGCGGAGGAGAAGGCCGAGAAGGTGCACCGTTACGAGCGCAGTTACGGCTCGTTCGAGCGGACCTTCACGCTGCCGGCCACCGTCGAGCCCGAGAAGATCAAGGCGGCCCATGACAACGGCGTGCTGACCGTCACGCTGCCGAAGCTCGAGGCGGCGAAGCCCCATCTCATCAAGGTGGAGGTCACCCCCGCGAAGGCCCTGAAGTAGGTCGGGCCGGCGGTGGGTGTCGACCCCCCGTGGCGCCAACGCTCCGCGGGGGGAAGTTTCATCGGCCTTTCACGGCCGCCTCATGTCCCCGGGCATACGTTGTCTCACGGTCACTCGGTACGGGTGGCCGGTGCGGGACAGCCCTTGAGGAGGGGCCGGCGCTAGGAGCGCCGCCCGACCTGTCGGTTCGCTTCGAGCCATCGGCCGCAGTCCACCGGCACCGCACGGTGCAAGGACGAGAAACCCGATGGCGGATAGGTACCCGAAGAGCGGACGCCGCCCGACCGGAAACGGCCCCGGCGGAAGTGACGAGTCGGAAAAGATGTCCTCTGGCCCCCGGATCGACAGTAGATTCGGGGGCCGCGGTTTTTTGGGGTTATTCCCGAGATAGCCGAAGGGGAGGCGTCCGATGAACTGCAGGTCACTCTTGGCAGTGTTCCTCTTCGCGGCCGCGCCGCTCGCCGCGCAACAGCCGGGCGGTATGGGCCGCGGTTACATGTCCGACATGGAAGGCCCTATGATGCGCGAGATGGGGCCGGCCATGATGAGGATGATGCTGTACACGCCGCAACACCTGCTCGCCCGCAAGGACGCGCTCGGCCTGAGCGCCGACCAGGTGGCGCGCCTCACGACCCTGCGGAGCGTCATCGACACCGCCCGTAACCGGGCGATGGCGGACGCGGCGACTCACATGAAGGAGATGGACCAGGCCGCGGGCGCGGCGCCCGACACGGCGGGGCTGAAGCTCCACTTCCAGGCGGCGCACGCCGCAATGGGGAAGGCCCATTGGGCGGTCATTGCGGCGGCGGCCCAGGCTCGGGGCGTGCTCACCGACGCCCAGCGCTCCAAGGTCCAGGTCTGGGCGGATTCGATGCAGGCGTGGATGCAGGAGCACCGGCAGATGATGCGGCCCACGAACCCCCATTGACTCGGGGCTGTCCGTCCGGTCTTCATGCGAATTTCACCCCCCCCTCACGGGCCGGTCGCTACGCTCGGAGAGGAGTCGCAAGGGGGAGTCATGACGGAAACGTTGGTGCTGCTGCTGGCCATCGTGGCGGCGACTGTCGCCGCGCTCGCGGCGGTGGCGATCTCGCTCGCTCGCGTGAGCCCGCCCGCGAACGGGAAGACGCGGAGCCTGCCGGCCCGCGTGCTCTGCCCGGCGACGGGAGCCGTGGCGCGGGTGGAAATCGGGTTCGACCGCGACGCCACCAGGCTCGCCGTCACGCGGTGTGAGCACGCTCCGGACGGCGTGTTCACTTGTGAGCGGGAGTGCTTCCCAACGCTCGTTCTGGAGCCGTTGTCCTTCGCACCCGCCTCGGCGTCGTAGCGCCGAGCCGGCTGTTAGGCGGGCGCGGCGGAGGGAAGGAGCTGCCGCAGCACGTATTCGAGAATCCCGCCGTGGCGGTAGTTCTGGAGCTCCTGCGGAGTGTCGATCCGGACGGCGACTCGAAACCGGGCGACCGCGCCGTCCGGCTTCGCCGCTTCGACCACCAGCTCTTTGCCGCGCGGGAACCCTTCGGCGAGCACGGCCCCGAGCCCCGAAATCTGGAAGAGCTCTTTGCCGGCGAGGCCGAGGCTCTCGGGGGTCTCGCCGGGAAGAAATTGCAGCGGCAGGATCCCCATACCGACGAGGTTGGAGCGGTGGATGCGCTCGTAGCTCTGGGCGATCACCGCGCGCACACCCAGGAGCCGCGGGCCCTTGGCGGCCCAGTCGCGCGACGAGCCTGAGCCGTACTCTGTCCCCGCGATGACGATGAGCGGCACGCCCGCGGCCCGGTATTTCACCGACGCGTCGTGGATGGTCAGCTGCTCGCCGTCGGGGAGATGTAGCGTCACCGGTCCTTCCGACCCCGGCACCAGCAGATTCTTGAGCCGCACGTTGGCGAAGGTACCCCGCACCATGACCTCGTGGTTGCCCCGACGGGAGCCGTAGGAGTTGAAGTCCACGGGCGCGACGCCGTGGCCAACGAGGTACTGGCCCGCGGGGCTGGTCTTGCGGATCGAGCCGGCGGGGGAGATGTGGTCCGTGGTGATGCTGTCGCCCAGCAGGCACAGCACCCGCGCCCCGCGGATGTCCGCGATGGGCGCCGGCGTCGCGGGCATGCCGTCGAAGTACGGCGCCCGGCGGATGTAGGTCGAGTCGGGCTCCCAGGCGAAGCGGTCGCCGGCGGGGACGGGGAGGCCGCTCCAGCGCGCATCGCCTTGGAACACCTCGCCGTATTCCTTCTTGAACATCGCCGACTTGATGGCTGACCGGACC
>CAMLHU010000274.1 GCA_946479825.1 uncultured Gemmatimonadota bacterium | reverse complement strand
TTCCGGGCCAAGGACAGCGAGGCGCTCGCCCGGATCTTCCAGCAGATCGACGCGCTCGAGAAGACCCCCGTCCAGGTGCTGCAGTACGTGAAGTACGACGAGCTGGTGACCCCGTTCGTGCTGGCCGGCCTCGGGTGCCTGGCGCTCGAGCTGCTCCTCTCCGCCACGGTCGCGGTGCGGATCCCCTGATGCCGATCGCCTTCGACTATCCGGGCCTCCTCTGGCTCGCCCCGTTCCTGGGCGTGGTGGTCGGCGGGCTCGCCTGGCTCGCGCGCCACCGCCGGGTCGCCGGCGCCCGCGCGTGGGACCCGGCCCTCGGCGCCCGCGCCGCCCGTGACGGCGTGGCGGGCCCGCTGCTCCTGGGCCTCGCCGCGGCGGCGGCGGGCGTTGCGCTCGCGGGGCCACGAGGTGGGCAGGCGGTCGTCACGACCGAGTCGCGGGCGCTGAGCCTCGTGGTGGCGGTGGACATCTCGCGGTCGATGCTCGCCGAGGACGTGGCGCCGAACCGGCTCGGCCGAGCCCTGCGCGAGGCGCGACGCCTGGTCCAGGACCTCCCCGCCGACCGCATCGGCGTGCTCGCCTTCGCCGGCCGCAGCTACATCCTCGCGCCGCTCACGGTGGATGGCAGCTCGATCGAGATGTACCTCGACGGCCTCGATCCCGACCTCGCGAGCGAAGGGGGGACCGACCTCACCGCCGTGCTGACCCAGGGGCGCGAGCTGCTGAGCGCGGCGTCGGACGCGGCCGACCGGGTGCTGGTGGTCTTCACCGACGGCGAGGGGCACGACTCCGTCGGCGACGAGGCCGCCGCCGCGCGCGCGCTCCGCACCGCCGGGATCCGGCTCGTGCTGGTTGCGGAAGGGGGCACCACCGGCGTGCGCATCCCCCAGCGCGACAGCAGCGGCGTCCTCCTCGGCTACCAGGTGGACGCCGACGGCACGCCGATCGAGACCGCCCGCGACGACGCCCGGCTGCAGCGGATCGCCGACGCGGCGGAGGGGACCGTGGTCGCGGCGGGACTCGCCGACCAGGAAGGCGCGATCCGCGACCTCCTCAGCACGTTCCGCCGGGCGCCGACCCGGGAGACCCGCGCCGCCGACCTCGTCCCCCGCGGATGGATCCTCGCGCTCGTGGCGTTCGCGCTTGTCGTGCTCCAGCTGGCGGGGCGCCGGTCGGCGGCACTGGTGGGCATCGCGCTCGCGCTCGGCCTCCCGATGCGGGCGGATGCGCAGCGGCCGGCGCGGGGGAGCCGTGCGCTCGCAGCCGGGAGCCCGGAGCGCGCCGCGCGCGATTTCCTGGCCGACCCCGGCACCGGTCCGCGGGCCGATACCGCGTACTACGACGCCGGCACCGCCGCGCTGGCCGCCGGGCGGATCGAGGACGCCGAGAAGTCCCTGGCGCTCGCCGCCCGGACCCTCGATCCCGACCTCCGGTATCGCGCGCTCTACAACCTGGGCACCGCGTACCTCGCGCAGGCGGCCAAGGACTCGGTCCACCGCGCCGCCTTGCTGGCTCAGGCGGAGACCCACCTGCGCGACGCACTCCGCCTCGTGCCGGGCGCTGAACGCGCCAAGTGGAACCTCGAACTCGCGGTGCGCCACCGGCCGCCCCCCAAGCCGCAGTCGAGCGGCGGATCGGCGCCACCTCCGCCCAAGGGCGGGGGCCGGCCGCCACCGCCGCCGATGGGGACACCGAATACGCACCTCACGCCGGGGCAGGCCAACGAGATCCTGAACGCCGTCTCGCGGGAGGAGCAGGAGAGTCGCGCCCGCCACCGACCCCGCCCCGGGGTCGCCGACCCGAGGGTCAAGGATTGGTGACGCCGCTGCTGCTCCTCGCCCTGCTGCAGCAGGGGCCGCCGATCACGGTCAACGCGGTCGTGGATCCGACCCGGACCACGGTCGGGGGCGAGGTGGTGCTGACCATCTCGGCGTCCACCGCAAGCTCGAGTCCCATCGACCTCACGCTGCCGCCGATCGTCGGGTTCACGGTGCTCACCCGCCGCGAGCGGAGCGAGGTGGGCGTCGGGCTGGGCCAGCGTCGGCTGACCGTGTGGGAGATCCACCTCCAGGCCGCGATGGTCGGGCGCTTCACGCTCGGCCCGGTGCGGGTCACGCAGGATCGCCGCACGGCCTCGGCCACCCCGGCGGACGTGGACGTGGTGCCGGGCGGCGCGGCGCTCGCGACCGGGCTCGACCCGCGGGTGCAGTCGCTGCTCGAGCGCGCGCCGCCGCCTCCGGACACCGGCGTCGCGGTCACCATCCTCACCTCGAGCGCCACGGCGTTCGTGGGCCAGCAGATCGACGTCGTCACCGCGGCGTGGTTCCCGCGCGACCTCCGGATGCGGCTCCGGCGGCCGCCGACGCTCGAGCCGCCCCAGTTCGAAGGGGTCTGGAGCTACCCGCAGCTGGTGCCGACCGGGATCGCGGCCAGTCGCCAGGTGCGGGGGACGTGGTATGACCTGTTCATCCTCCACCAGATCATCTTCCCGATCACCCCGGGCACCCTGACGTACTCGCCGGCGACGCTGCGCTACGGCGTGCCGGCGCCGCTTCAGTTCTTCAGCCAGGAAGACCACTACGCCCTCGAGAGCGCCCGGCCGACGATCACGGCGCTCGCGCTTCCCGATTCGGGGCGGCCGCCGGCCTTCACCGGTGGCGCCGGGGTCGGCATCGTGCTCGAGCGCGCGCTGGGTGGGACGGCCCGCGCCGGCGAGCCGCTCGAGGTGACCTACACCCTTCGCGGCGAGGGGAACGTGTCCCTCTGGCCGGCGCCCCTCATCGACTGGCCGCCCGGCCTGCCGGTCTATCCGGAGGGGACCGACGAACAGGTGGCGCCCGCGGCCGGGCGGATCGGCGGCAGCAAGACCTTCCACTATCTCGTCGTTCCCGACTCGTCCGCCGTGCTCCGCCTGCCGGCGGTGGCGTATCCGTACTACGACCTCGACGCCGGTCACTATGTGACCACCGCGGTCCCGGCCCTTCCCCTGGCCGTGGCGCCGGGCGGCGAAGCGCCGCGGCCCCGCGCCTCGCCGCCGCCGCTCCTGCTCGGCCAGGGGCCCGTCCCGGCCTGGCGCGCCGTCCACGGCGCCCCGCTCTGGCTTGTGCTGCTGCTGGTGTTCGGGCCGCCGCTCGCGTGGGTGTGGCGGGTGCGGCCCCGCCGCCGCCGCAGCGAGGTCGCCCGCGCGCCCCGGCGTTCGGTCTTCGCCGAGGCCATCCTCGGCACGGTCGCCGGGGCCGGCGCGATGGCCGAAGGGGGGACGCTGACCGCCGCCCTCGAGGCCGCTGGGGTGGAACCGGAGCTCGCCGGTCGCGCGGCCGATGTTTGGGAGCGGGTCCGGGCCGCGC
>CAMLHU010000273.1 GCA_946479825.1 uncultured Gemmatimonadota bacterium | reverse complement strand
GCTCTGGACCCGCGATCCCGTCGGCGAGGTGATGACCCGCTGGCGCAGGTTCCGTGACGCGCTCGGTTTCGGCCGGTATGTCCTGGGCCATCAATGCCACGCGACCGACGTCGCCTGGCACCCGTCCGCGCCGGCAGCGGGCCGGTCCTCCGAGTGGATCGTCGCCGACCGGATCGACGGGCACGCCACCGACGCGGGCGGCACTTGCCTGCTCGTCACCGTGGCCGACTGCATCCCCGTGTACCTGGTCGATCCGGCGCGCCGTGCGATCGCGCTGCTGCACTCGGGGTGGCGGGGGAGCGCGGGGGGGATCCTGGCCCGCGGCGTGGCGCTGTTGGCCGAGCGGGCCGGGAGCGCGCCGGCAGACCTGGTGATGCACGTGGGCGTCGGGATCTGCGGCCCGTGCTACGAGGTGGGCGCGGAGGTCGTCGAAGGGGTGGGCCTCAGGGCCGACGGCGACGGCCCCTGGCACGTGGACCTGCGGGAGCGACTGCTCCACCAGGCCGGCCAGCTCGGCGTCCGGACCACCTCGGTCTCGGCGTGGTGCAGCGCCCACGACCGGGACCGGTTCTATAGTCACCGGGCGAGCGGCGGGGCGGACGGGCGGATGGTGGCCTACCTCGGCCTCCCCTGACCCCTGTCCCCTGTCCCCTGTCCCCTGACCCCTGACCGCTGACCGCCGACCCCTGACCACCCCCCTCCGTTGACCCATCTCCCCCCTCCATCTATACTTACGGCCTGCCCCTGAAGGGACCGGGGGGCGGTTGGTGGATGAAGATGTGGGGGCGGTCTCCCCACATTTTTGTTTTTCGGCACCTCGCGACGCCTGGCGGCCTGTCGTTCCGGCCGGCGGGCGGCCTTCCCGAGCGCTCCTTCTCACACAAGGTGCGACACGCCGTCCGGCACCGGGCCGGGCCGCGGGGTGACCGCGGAACGTCTGGCATTGGAGAGAGAGATGGCCGGTTCGCCCGAGATGTTGACCGCGCTGCGTGAGCTGACGAACGCCAAGCAGCTCGACCGCGCGGAGCTGCTCGACCTGATCCGCGACGGGATCCACGCGGCGCTGATGAAGCGCTACGGGCCCAACGTGAAGTTCGAGCTTGCCCTCGATGAGCTGCAGGGGACCATCCGCGTGGTCCGGCTGCGGACCGTGGCCGACCCGGTCGAGGACCCGAGCTTCCAGGTCGCGCTCGAAGAGGCCCGCTACGAGGACCCCGAGTTCCAGGTGGGCGACGTCCTCGAGGAGGAGGTCCCGTTCCAGGAGTTCGGGCGGACCGCCGTCCAGGCCGCCAAGCAGCGCATCATCCAGCGGGTGCGCGAGGGCGAGCGCAACCGGATCCGCGACGAGTTCACCGACAAGGTCGGCGAGCTGCTGTCGGGCGAGATCCAGCAGATCGAGCGTGGAAAGCTGGTGCTCCTCCTCAACAAGTTCCGCGAGGCCGAGGCCATCATCCCGTATCGCGAGCAGAACCATCGCGAGCACTTCCACCAGGGCGACACCATCCGCGCGGTGCTCAAGAAGATCGAGGAGACCCCGAAGGGGCCGCGCCTCATCCTCTCGCGCGCCGACCCGCTGTTCGTCAAGGCGCTGTTCAAGCTCGAGGTCCCCGAGATCCAGCAGGCGATCGTCGAGATCCGCGCCTGGGCCCGGGAGGTCGGGAGCCGGACCAAGGTCGCCGTCATCTCGCGCGACGACGCCATCGACCCGGTGGGCGCGTGCGTGGGCCTCAAGGGGTCGCGGGTGCAGGCGGTGGTCAACGAGCTGGGCGGCGAGCGCATCGACATCGTGCCGTGGAGCCCGGACCCGGAGCGGTTCGCCCGGCTGGCGCTCGCCCCGGCGCGGGTGGCCAAGGTGTTCGCCGACCCCGAGACCAAGACGATCCAGGCGGTGGTGGACGAGGACCAGCTGTCCCTCGCCATCGGCCGCAACGGCCAGAACGTCCGGCTCGCGTCCGAACTGACGGGCTGGAAGATCGACCTGTACTCCAGCCGTGAGTGGCTGGAGCGCGGCGGTGAGGGGCCGCTCTTCGCGCCGCTCCCGGCCGAGGACGAGGCCGCCCGCCGCATCCCGCTGGCGGAGCTCGAAGGGCTGCCGGCCGAGATCACCGCGATCCTGGCCAACGCGGGGCTCACCACCCTCGACGACGTGCTCGACCTGGAGCGCGACGACATCGCGCGCATCGCCGGGATGACGCCGGAGACGACCGAGCAGCTGCTCGGCTTCCTGCGCGAGCTCACCACCGAGGACAACGGCGAGGAGCCGGCGGCGGAGGCCTGAGGTGACCGGGGGCGGGATGCTCGGGCTGCTGGCCCTCGGCCGGCGGGCGGGGCAGCTCGACCTCGGGGTGGACGCGGTGCGGGACGGGTTGCAGCGCGGGCGGTTGCGGTGCGTGGTGCTGGCGGCGGACGCGAGTCCGCGCGCAGTGGAGAAGGTGGCGAGGCTGGCGGCGGCCCGACGGGTGCCGCTCCTCGCCGGACCGGACGCCGAGTCGCTCGGCGCCCGGCTGGGTCGGCCGCCGGTGATGGCGGTCGGAGTGCGGGATCGGGCCCTGGCCGACGGGATCCTTCGGCACGGCTCGCCCTGGGCGTAACGGAGGCAGCGTGGGGAAGACGAGAGTCCACGAACTGGCGGCAGAATTCGGCATCTCCGCGGAGCAGCTCATCGCGCTGCTCAAGGAGATGAACATCTTCGTGCGCAGCCACATGTCGGCCCTCGAGGCCGACCAGGTGGCGGCGGTGCGGGTGCGGTGGGAGCGCGAGAAGCGCAAGCCCGCGGACGAGGAGAAGCCGAAGAAGGGCCGGCGCAAGGCCAAGGCGGCCGAGCCCGCCGCCCCCGCGGCCGAGGCCCCCAAGCCGGCCAAGCGCCGGCGGACCGCGGCCGAGGTGGCGCAGCAGGAGGCCGAGGCCGAGGCCGAGCGGCAGCGCGAAGCCGAGCTCGCCGCCAAGCAGGCGCTGTTCGAGCTCGAGAAGCCGGCGCCGGAGCTCGACAAGCCGTCGCTGCCGCCGTCGATCGAGGAGCGCGCCAAGCTCCTGTTCAAGGACCTGCCCCCCGCCGAGGAGGCGGAGCCGGCCGAGGAGAGCGCCCCGAGCGCCGCGGTCGAGCCCGAGCCTCCCGCCGCGCGCCCGGTCCGGCCGGAACCGGCCGGTGCCGAGCCGCCCGCCGCGGCGCGTCCCGCCACGCCGGGTCGCACCCCGTTCATCCCGCCGCGCGTGCCGCGCCCCGCCGCCGCGGGGATGCCGCCGCGCACCCCCGGGCGCGGTCCGCGCCCGGTGTTCTCGAGTTCCGCCCCGGGCACCACCGAGCGGAAGCCCGGCCCCGGGGGCCGTGAGGTCAAGAAGAGCGATCCGTACTCCGACGAGG
>CAMLHU010000272.1 GCA_946479825.1 uncultured Gemmatimonadota bacterium | reverse complement strand
CGTCGTACACCGACGAGTCGCCGTGCGGGTGGTACTTGCCGAGCACGTCGCCGACGACGGTGGCGGACTTCTTGTACGCCCGACCCGGCATCAGGCCGAGCTCGCTCATCGAGTAGAGGATCCGGCGGTGCACCGGCTTGAGCCCGTCCCGCACGTCAGGGAGCGCGCGGGACACGATGACGCTCATCGAGTAGTTGATGAACGACTGCTGGAGCTCTTCCTCGATGAGGCGGGGAAGGATCCGCTCACGGGCGTTGGGTGCGGTCATTGGCGTTCTGCTGGGGGGAATACGGCGGCCGGAGACCCGACCGGGAATGGCTTAATTATAAAAGGAAAGGCCCCGGTATGGCACCCCGGGGGCCTTTCCCTAACCCGTTGACCGTCAAGAAGTTACGACTCAGACGCCAGGCCCCGCAACTGCCGGGACCACGGAGCACACGGACGAGCACGGAGAACTGCTTTTTTGAGCATTCGCACTACAGAGCTCCGCCGCGAGCGACCCACGACCCACTACTGCCGCACCAACTCCACCCGCCGGTTGTTCTGGCGCCCCTCGGGCGTGTCGTTGGTCGCCACTGGCTTGGTCTGGCCGTATCCCTTCGTGGTGAGCCGGCCGCCATCGACCCCATAGTTGGCGACGAGGTACGCCTTCACCGCCGCCGCACGCTTCTCCGACAGCGCCTGGTTCCCCGCCGGCGTCCCCTGATTGTCGGTGTGACCCTCGATCAGGATCTTGAGCTCAGGGTGCTGCTGCAGCATCGTCCCGATCTCCTTGAGCGTGGGCGTGCTTTCGCCCTCGATCTCGTCGCTCCCGGACGCGAAGAGGATCCCGTGAGTGGAGACCCGGCCGCTCTGCATCAGCGCCTGGTACATCGGCTTTCCACCCTCGGCGAGGCGAAAGTTGCTGAGCAGGACTTGCTGCTCCGCATCCGTCCCCGGCACGGCGATGATCAGCGAATCGCCGCGGAGCACGTTGGCATTCGGTACGTTGCCCAGCCGCTCGGAGTTGATGTACCCCTTGATGTACTTCCCGTCCACCATGAACCGGCAGGTGACGAAGGTGTTCCCGGGCTTTTGGGTGAGCGATTTGGACGACTTGCCGCCGCCGTTGCCGCCGTCGATCCACGCCTCGTCGTGATAGCAGCCGAAATCAGCATAGCTGCCGCTCTGCGTGGTCCTGAAGTGCAGCGAGTTGCCCAGTGACGGCGCCCAGTAGTCCACCTCAAGCGTAAACCGCTGCGGGAGCTTCTCGGGCAGGATCGCCACCACGGTGCCGCCGGTCGTGGTGTGGAGCCAGTTGTGCCCGTTGATGGTGACGACCTCGAAATTCCCCTCCACCAGCTGCAGCCGGCTCGGGAAGTCGCCGACCTGGTCCTCCGCGAAATCCTCGGTCCAGATGGTCCGGTCGCCGGGGACGAAGTCGTAGTTGAGCCAGACGCCCTTCCCCGGCGGGTCGGCGTTCTCCGAGTCGGCCCCGCCGTTCACCGCCTTGGCCGAGTCCGCCCCGGTGAGCGGCTTGCCGTCGGCGCCGGTCACCTGCACCGGCTTCCCGTCGGCCTTGGCCTTGGCGATGCACTGCTGGTCGGTCGCGGCGCAGACGACCGCCGCGTCGGCCTTGTCCACGATGGACTGGGCCGCGTGGTCGGAGTGCTGGTCGACCTTCTCCTTGGCCTTCTGCTTGAGTTTGCCGAAGAACCCCTGCGCGGCCACCGGTGGCGCGGCCAGCGCACCGAGGAGCAGGACGAGGGCGATCGAACGGGCGGTGCGCATACGGGGCTCCGGGTGTGGGTAAGACGGGGACAGACGGCGCAAGGAAGACTCCTTCACTCCCCGCACCGCTCCAGCGAATCGATGGTGTCGCTCACCGCGTGCAGCGTGACGAGATCCCCCGCCGCGCCGGCGGCGCGGGAACGGCGCGCGAGCGTGTCGAGCCGTGCCGCGAGCTCGCGCCGGTCGGTGCCGCAGGCGCTGTCGGCCCGGGCGACGACCGCCGGGGGCGCCGACGCCGCCGGCGGGCGACGCCCGTCGCACGACATCCCGGCGCCGAGCCCGCTGAGGCAGACCATCGCGACCACGGTGAACGTCTGGATGGGACACTCCTCGACGGGGACGGTTGGCAGTCCCGGAAGGGGGCTCTACCTTTCAAGTGACGGCGCCAAAGTACCCGCCGACCTCATCCCCCCATCAACAAGTCAACATGCTGCAGGACAAGCACTTCCGCCTGATCACGCTGGGCCGGCTGACCCTGCTTCGCCCCGATGGGGTGGAGGAGGATTCGCTGGTCAAGCGGCGGCGGAAGCTCGCGGTCCTCACGCTGCTCGCCCTGTCGCCTCGCCCGATCACGCGCGACCGCCTCGCCCTGCTCTTCTGGGGCGAGCAGGACGACGATCGGGCTCGTCATTCGCTGGCCGACACGCTCTCGCACCTCCGCCGGATCCTCGGCAAGGACGCGATCGCGGGTCGCCAGGAGGAGGTGGCGCTCGAGGCCGGCGCCCCGCTCGACGTGGACGTGGCCGAGTTCCGCCGCGCGCTCGCGGAGCGCGACCCGGTCCGCGCGTGCGCGCTGTACGCGGGACCGTTCCTGGACGGCGTCCACGTCGAGCGATCGCCCGAGTTCAGCGACTGGGCGGACCAGGAGCGTGCCACGCTCGCGCGCGAATTCACCAAGGCGGCGGCCGAGGCTTGCGCCATCCACGCCCGCGCGGGCGAAGAGGACCGGCGGGCGGAAGTCGCACGGCGATGGCTCGAGGCGGAGCCCCTCGCCGACGACGCGGCCGTACACCGCCTCGAAGCGCTCGCGGCGGCCGGAACGCGCGAGGCGCTGGCCCGCGCGGCGGCCGAGGGCGACCGCCTGGCGCAGCGCCTGCGCCGCGATTTCGACCTGCCCCCGGGCCCTCGCACGACCGCGCTCAACGCGACGCTCCGCGCCCGCCTGGCCGCGACCCAGCCCGCCGCTCCGGCGGCCACCACGCCGGACCCTGTGCCGCCCTCCGCATCGTCGGCCCCGCGAGGCGGCCGCCGCTGGCTCGTACCGGCGATCGTCGCGGCCGGCACGGTGGCGGTCGTTGCGCTCGCCACCGCGCTCCGGACCCCCGCCCGCGCCGCGACGGGCCGGCCCGTCATCGCCCTAGGCCAGATCCGCCTGGCGCGGCCCGACTCGAGTCGCGACTGGCTGGCGGACGGCCTCGGCCAGATGATCGCCGCCGACCTCTCGCGCAACGCCCACGTGGACGTCGTCGCCCCGGAACGGGTGCGGGAACTCATCGCGCGGGCCTCGCGGACCGACGCCCCGCTCGCCCCCACCGCGCAGGCCGACCTCGGCCGCCGGCTCGGCGCCGACTGGGTGGTGACCGGCGCCTTGACCGCGGGT
>CAMLHU010000271.1 GCA_946479825.1 uncultured Gemmatimonadota bacterium | reverse complement strand
GCGGCGCGAAGGCGCTCGGCATCACACTCACCTCCCGCGGCGACGGCGTGCCGCTCGCCGGCGTGCCGGTCAAGGCCGCGGCCGACTACCTCCGCCAGCTCCTCGCCGCCGGCCATCGCGTGGCCATCTGCGAGCAGGTCGAGGACCCGAAGCTCGCCAAGGGGATCGTCCGCCGCGAGGTCGTGGAGACGGTCACTCCCGGCGCGGTGCTCGACGAGTCGTTCCTCGCCGGCTCGCGCAACAACTTCCTCGTGGCCGCCCACCGCGGCGACGCCGCCGCCGGCCTCGCGGCGATCGACCTCTCCACCGGCGAGTTCTACCTCGAGACCCTCCCCGCCGACCGGCTGGTCGAGGCGGTGGCGCGCCTTGGCCCCGCCGAAGTGGTCCACCCCGCCGGCCAGGACCTGACCCTCGACGACGGCGTGATGCGCACCCCGCGCGAGGCGTGGGAGTTCGACCCCGACCTGGCCCGCGACGACCTGGGCCGCCGCTTCCAGCTCGCCTCGCTCGACGGACTCGGACTCGGCGCCGACGACGCCCCCGCCATCGGCGCGGCCGGCGCGCTGCTCCGCTACCTGGCCGAGCTCCAGCCCGGCGGCCTCCCGCACCTGATGCGCCCGGTGGCGCGGCGGAGCGAGGGCCACCTCTGGCTCGACGAAATGACCCGCCGCAACCTCGAGCTGGTGGAGCCGCTCCGCGCCGGCACCCGCGGCGCCACCCTGCTCGAGGTGATCGACGCCACGGTGACCCCGATGGGCGCCCGGCTCCTCCGCCAGTGGGTCCAGGCCCCGCTCGCCGAGCCCGCGGCCATCGAGCGGCGGCTCGATGCGGTCGCGGTGCTGCTCGCCGACGGTCGTGGGCGGGCTCGGCTCCGCGAGGCGCTCGAAGGAGTGCGCGACCTCGAGCGGCTGGCCGGCCGCGCCGCCGCCCAGCGCGCCACGCCGCGCGAGTTGGGCGCGCTCCGCGACTCGCTCGCCCGGCTCCCGGACGTGCTGGAGGCGTTCACGGGCCTCCGCGATCGCGAGCGGAGCGAGCTCCTGGCCGAGGCCGAGACCGAGTTCGACCTCCTGGCCGACCTGGCCGCGCGGCTCGCCGAGGGCCTCACCGACCGGCCGCCACCGGTGCTCGCCGACGGCGACGTGATCCGCCCCGGCTTCGACGCCGAGCTCGACGAGTTGCGCGGCCTGCGCGACGGCGGCAAGAGCTACATCGCGTCGCTGCAGGAGCGCGAACGGACCCGCACCGGGATCCCCTCGCTCAAGGTCGGCTACAACAAGGTGTTCGGGTACTTCCTCGAGGTCACCCACGCGCACGCGGGCCGGGTGCCCCCCGACTACGAGCGGCGCCAGACCCTGGCCGGCGCGGAGCGGTACGTCACCCCGGAGCTCAAGGAGTACGAGGCGAAGGTCCTGGGCGCCGAGGAGCGGATCGGGAAGCGGGAGGCCGAGCTCTTCGCCGCCCTCCGGGACGAGGCGGGGCGCGCCGCCGCTCGGCTGCAGCGGACCGCCCGCGCCGTGGCGCGGCTCGACGTCTGGGCGGGGCTCGCCGACGTCGCCGAACAGCACCGCTACGTGCGGCCGAAGGTGCACGACGGGTTCGACCTGACGCTCACCGCGAGCCGGCACCCGGTGCTCGAGCGCCGGATGGCGCGCGAGGCGTTCATCCCCAACGACGTCCGCTTCGAGCCCTCGGCGCGGCTCCTGCTCGTCACCGGCCCCAATATGGCCGGCAAGAGCACCATCCTCCGGCAGATCGGGCTCTGCGTCCTGCTGGCGCAGATGGGGAGCTACGTGCCGGCGGAGGCCGCGGACATCGGCGTGGTGGACCGGCTCTTTACCCGCGTCGGCGCCAGCGACAACCTGGCCCAGGGCCAGTCCACCTTCATGGTGGAGATGAGCGAGACCAGCGCCATCCTCCACAACGCCACCGCCCGGAGCCTCGTCCTGCTCGACGAGATCGGCCGCGGCACCTCGACCTACGACGGCGTCGCCATCGCGTGGGCGGTGTCGGAGCACCTGCACGACCGGGTCGGCTGCAAGACGATGTTCGCGACCCACTACCACGAACTGATGCAGCTCCCCGAGACCCTGGCCCACGCGCGGAACCTGAACGTGGCCGTGCGCGAGTCGGGGGGGACCGTGGTGTTCCTGCACCGGCTCGAGGCGGGCGGCACCGACCAGAGCTACGGCGTCCACGTGGCCGAGCTTGCGGGGCTGCCGGGGCCGGTGGTCCAGCGCGCCCGTGAGGTGCTGCGCACTCTCGAAGGCGAGCACCGCGTGGCGCCCGGCGCGCCGCCGCCCCCGCGCGACCCCGGACAGCTGGTGCTCTTCGAGCCTGCCGAGCGCCACCCGGTGATGCAGGAACTCGAAGCGGTGGACGTTGATGCGTTGACGCCGCTGGAAGCGCTGAATCGCCTGGCGGAGTTGAAGCGAAAGGCGAAGGGGTAGGCGCATAGGCGCGTAGGCGCATGGGCGCGTGGGCAGGCGGACGGACAGGGGACCTCCCCCCTCTCCACGTATGTGGAGAGGGGGTAGGGGGTGAGGCACTGCAGGGAGAGGGGTCGGGGGTGAGGGTGGGTGATCCGTCTATCCCTCCACCTATCCATTCGCTACTTTCTCCCGATGCCCCCGATCCGCTCGGCTCTCCCCTTCCTTATATGTCTCTCCCTGGCGTGCCATCGTGAGCCGGGGACCACGGTCCAGCTTCCCGACAACAACACCGCCGCGCCGACCGGCCGCACCGTCGAGCCGCCGGTGATGGTCAACGGCGACAGCCCGGTCGAGTATCCGCTGGCGCTCTACACCCAGGGGATCGAGGGGACCGTGGTGCTCCGCCTGCACGTGGACTCCGCCGGCGCGGTGGACCCCGACTCCACCAGGGTCGCCGAGTCGAGCGGGTATCCCGCGCTCGATTCCGCCGCGCTCGACGCCGTGCCGCGGTTCAAGTTCGCGCCGGCCACCCGGAACGGGACGCCCGTCGCCCTCACGTTCACCCAGCCCATCATCTTCAAGCGTCCGTCGCGCGCCGGAGGCGTGACCCCGTGAAGCCCCAGCACCTGGAACCGTACGAGTCGGTCCTCGACACCATCGGCTGGACGCCGCTCATCCGCCTGGCGCGGGTGGGGCGCGGGATCCGGACGCCGGTCTACGGCAAGGCGGAGTACGTCAATCCCGGCGCGTCGGTGAAGGACCGGATCGGCCTCGCCATCATCGAGGACGCCGAGCGGCGGGGCGACCTCAAGCCGGGCGGGACCATCGTCGAGGGGACCTCGGGGAACACCGGCGTCGGGCTCGCGATCGCGGCGGCCCTCAAGGGCTACCGCTGCATCTTCACGCTCCCGGACAAGATGTCGCCGGAGAAGATCCGGCTCCTCAAGGCGTA
>CAMLHU010000270.1 GCA_946479825.1 uncultured Gemmatimonadota bacterium | reverse complement strand
GAGGCGGCGCGCCGCCGGGACCAGCTCGAGCGCCTCGTCCACGAAGAGCACCGCGGGCTCGCGCAGCGTCGCGGCCGCGCTGCTCAGGAGCGCCGGCGCCGCCTCGAGCCGCGCCAGCGCCGCCTCCGCCCGCGCCTCGGCGGCCCGGCCCGGGTGGGCCAGCAGGGACTGCCAGGCCTGGCAGACCGACGCCAGCCAGGCGGCGGGATTGTGGCGGTGGGGGACTTCGGACTCGAACCGGAAGATGGTGGTGCGGAGCTCGTCGAGGAGCGCGGTGCGATCGATCTCCTCTTCGTCGTCCTCGACCGACAGCTCCTCGGTCGCGCCGGCCAGCGATCGCAGCGTGGCGAGCTGGAGGCGGACCGCCTCCGCGTCCAGCGCCGGGAGCCGCGCGTCGGACTCGGCGTTCCCCGCGCGCGTCCCCTGGGCCGGGTCGAACAGCCACCGGACGTCGAGATAGGAACGGCAGAGGTCGCCGAGCCCCGACATCACCGCCGTCCGTAGCGGTCGGTGAGGCGCACCAGGTCGTCGAGCTCGGGCGTCGACGCCTCGAGGATGTCGCAGTCGGTCACCGCTTCCACCTGGTGCACCAGCGGCGGCGGGATATGGAGGGCGGTACCCGCCGTCACCCGGCGCTCGGTGAGCTCCGACTCGGTCCCCGAGCGGAAGATCATCTCGCCCCGCAGCAGGTACATCGTCTCGTCCTTCTTGTGGTGATACTGGACGCTCAGCGCGTGCCCCGCGTTCACGTGCAGGATCTTGCCCACGTACCGGTCGGTGCGGGCCCAGATGAGCTCGTATCCCCAGGGCTTCTCGACCTTGTAGGGCAGGTCCATCAGGCCTCCAGCGGCAGCAGGATGAAGGAAGACGGTGCGGTGACGCACGCCTTGACGCAAACGCCGCACCCGACGCATCCCTCGGCCTTGAGCACCGGGTGACCGTCGTCGTCCATCGCGAGCGCCGGCGGCCCGATCGGGCAGGCCTGGGCGCAGACGCCGCACGCCGAGCCGTGGAAGGTGATGCACCGCTGCGGCACCAGCTCGAGCCCGTTGAGGCGGTACCCCTCCCATCCGTTGGCGGGACGGACCAGGGCGCCGGTGGGGCAGGCGGTGACGCAGGGCATGTCCGGGCACGCCGTACAGGGCTGGAGCGTCGGGTCGAGGTACGGGGTCCCGGCGCCGAGGCCGGCCTCGGTCGGCGCCTTCCGGATGGCGTGCGGCGGGCAGACGTCGGTACAGGCGCCGCACCGGGTGCACGCGGCCAGGAACCCGACCTCGGGGATCGCCCCGGGGGGCCGCGGCCAGCGACGGTCGGGCGCGACCCGCCGCTCGGCCTCGTCCACCAGCTTCTCGAGGTACTGGCCGACCATCCCGCGGAGGAAGTCGCGCCGCTCACCGCCGGGCGGGTTGAACATGCCGGAAGTATAGACAGGGCGCCAACGAAACGCGGGCGGATCCGGAGGATCCGCCCGCAGTCGCAGCGCCGGCCGGGAGGGGCTACTTCGCCACGAGCGCCCGGCGGAGGGAGGCCATCCGGCGGCGGACCGATCCGTCGTACATCCGGTCGCCCACCCGCACCACGAGGCCGCCCAGGATGGCGGGGTCTTCCGCGAAGGTGGCGAGGACCGTCTTGCCGAGCGCCTTGGTGAGCGCCGCGGCGATCGCCTGGCGCTCCGCCTCGTCGGCCTTCCGCGCCAGGGTCACCCCCGCGCGCACGCGATTGAGCTTGACGTCGAGCAGACCCTGGAACTCGGTCGCGATGAGCCGGAAGAGGCCCTGGCGCCCGCGCTTCACCACCGCCTGCAGGAAGAGCTGGAACTTCTTCGGCGCCCGCGGCAGCGCGGCGGTGAGCACGCGCGCCTTCTCGGCCTTGGTGACGCGCGGCGACATCAGCGCCGCCTCGACCCGGGGGGCCAGCTCGAGCGCGCCGGCCACCGCGTCGATCAGGTCGGCGTACTCGGCCGCCTGCCCGTCCTGCTCCGCCAGCGCGAAGAGCGCCTCGGCGTAGTTGCGGGCGACCGCGAGCGCGCTCACTTGCCCTGCCCCAGGGTGGCCAGGTAGTCCTGCACGATCTTGCGGTCCTGGTCGGCCTGGAGCCGCTGGCCGATGAGCTTGCCGGCGGCCGCAAGCGCGATGTCCACCGCCTCGTGGCGCAACTCGACGACCGCGCGGTCCTTCTCGGCCTGGATGTCGCGCCGGGCGCGGGCGATGAGCTCGTCCGCCTCCGCCCGGGCCTTCTCGACGCCGAGCTGGCGCTCGCGGTCCGCCGCCGTCTTGGCGTTCGCGATCATCGCCGAGGCCTCCGTGCGCGCGTCGGCGAGCAGCTTCCGCTGCTCGGCCAGGAGCTTCTCGGCGTCCTCCCGGTCCTTCGCCGCCTGGGCGATCTGCGCCTCGAGCGCTTCCTCGCGGGCGCGCACCGCGCCGAGCACCACCGGCCAGGCGAAGCGCTTGAGGATGTACAGGAAGAGCCCGAAGACGACGAGCGTCCACACCATCAGGCCGCCGTCCACCGTCAGGAGCCCGCCGCCGCCCGCGGCGCCTTCCGCCGCGAGGGGGGCCGCCCCCAGGACCGTCACGACGCCCGTGAGCCAGACCGACCGCATGCCGAACCTCTCGAAAAAAGGGAGTGGCGGGGGACGCGACGTCCCCCGCCCCACCGACCTTAGAACGTGATCTTGCCCTGCATCACGAACGCCACGACCGCCGCGAAGAGCGCGACGCCTTCGACCAGCGCCGCGGCGATGATCATCGCGGTCTGGATGGCGGCCGAGTTCTCCGGCTGACGGGCCATTCCCTCGACCGCCTGGCCGCCGATGCGGCCGATGCCGACGCCGGCACCGAGGACGGCGAGGCCGGCGGCGAGGCCGGCGCCGATGAGGCCGTAGCCCTTGCCGAGCGCGGGATCCGCGGCGGCCTGCAGCAGGGTCACGATGTGCAGCATGGTCCACTCCAAGTCCGTTGGGGAGACGTCAGGTTGAGTGCGCCCGCCGCGAGCGGCCGATTCTCCCGGACCGGCCCTCCACGGCCACCCGCCGGCGTCCCGAAGGACAGCGGGCCTCGTCCGCCGGACGGCGGACTACGTTGCTGCCGCGGCGGCCGGGGCGCCCGGTCGCCGCGCAAGGCTCAGTGCGACGTCCGGATCAGCCCGATGAAGACCGACGTCAGCAGGGTGAAGACGAACGCGTGCAGGAACGCGACGAACAGCTCCAGCAGCATGATCCCGGTGGCGAGCGTCGACGCCCCCACGCCCACCACGTAGCTCTGGAAGAAGAAGGTCAGGCCGAGCAGCGCCAGGATGACCACGTGGCCGGCGGTCATGTTGGCGTAGAGCCGGACCGCCAGCGCGAACGGCTTTGTCAGCTTGCCGATGATCTCGATCGGGGTCATGATGATGAGCAGC
>CAMLHU010000269.1 GCA_946479825.1 uncultured Gemmatimonadota bacterium | reverse complement strand
GGGATCAGGGGTCAGGGGTCAGGGATCAGGGATCAGGGATCAGGGGTCCGTGGTCAGGGGTCAGTGGTCAGGGGTCAATAGGGGCAGGCGATAGGGAGGGACCGGGCGGCACGGCAGCGGGTCGGATTCTGCGTTACGTCGTACCGACCGGGGCGGAATGGGTGATAGTACCAGCGAAGTCCCGGCCCATCTTCTGGTCATGTCGAAGGTTCGCTCCTTCCGAGACCTCCTTGTCTGGCAACGCGCGATGGACCTCGTGGACGCCTGTTACCATCTCACGCGGGGATTCCCCTCCGAAGAGCGATTCGGACTGCGAAGCCAGATCAGGCGCGCGGCCGCTTCGATACCGGCCAACATCGCCGAGGGCCACGGGCGATACACCCGGGGGGAGTACCTGCGTGGGTTGCGCATTGCGAGCGGGTCGCTCAAGGAGCTCGAAACCCACTGTCTCTTGGCCGCTCGGCTCCACCTGATCGCGCCCGCCGAACTGGGACCCGCCCTTGAGATCGCCGACGAGGTCGGGCGCCTGATCTACGCGATCCGAAAGCGCCTTGAGCTAAACCCCCACCGCCGCCCTCGGCCTCCCAACGCCTGACTTCGGTCCCCTGACGACGCCCCGTGTCCCCTGTCCCCTGACCCCTGTCCCCTGTCCCCTCTCCCCTACCACCTCACCACGCAACTCCCCCACGTGAACCCCGACCCGAACGCCGTGAACACCACCAGGTCGCCTCGCTTGATCCGGCCGGCGCGCACGCATTCGTCGAGCGCGATCGGGATCGTCGCGGCGGTGGTGTTGCCGTAGCGCTCGATGTTGTTGTACACCTGCTCCGGCTTAAGGCCGAGCGACTTGGCCACCATCTCGGAGATCCGCAGGTTGGCCTGGTGGGGGATGAGGAGCGAGATATCGGCCACGGTCTTCCCCGCCTTGGCGAGCACGGCTTGCACCGACTCGGGCATGCGCGTCACTGCGTGGCGGAACACCTCCTTACCGTCCATCGACAGCAGGTGCCGCCCTTCGGCGATCTGCTGTTCGGACACCCGCGGATGGTACATCGACCCCGGCGCGTCGGCCCAGAGGAGCTCGGCGTGCTTCCCCTCGGAATGCAGGTCGATGGCGAGGATGCCGCGGTCGGCGTCGTCGGTCGGGCCCACCACCGCGGCGCCCGCGCCATCGGCGAAGATGACGGCGGTATTGCGCCCGCGGGTGGACACGTCCATCCCGGTGGATTGGATCTCCTGGCCGACGACGAGGATCTTCCGGTAGAGTCCGGAGCGGATCCACCCGTCGGCGACGGCCAGGCTGTACACAAAGCCGCTGCACTGCGCCCGGATGTCGATCGCCGGAATGGTGTCCACGCCGAGGTCGCGCTGGAGGTAGACGCCGTTGCCGGGGGCGAAGTGGTCCGGGCTGCTGGTGGCGTAGATGATGGCGTCGAGCTCGGTCGCGGCGATCCCGGCCGCCTCGAGCGCCCGGCGGCTGGCCGCGAGGCCGAGCGAGGCGCCGGTCTCCCCTTCGCGGACCCAGTGGCGCTGCTGGATCCCGGTCCGCACCCGGATCCACTCGTCGGAGGTGTCCATCACCTTCGAGAGGTCGTCGTTGGTCACGATCCGGTCGGGCACCGCGAGGCCGGTACCGAGGATTTGCGTACGGGGCATCGAAAGGGGACCTTAAGGTAAGGGTAGCTCCGAGGGTGGCGTATTTTCGGTCGGCAACGGCCCGATGGCAAGGGAGGCAGGATGGCGGTGGTCCGGTGGTGGGGGTGGGTCCCGCTCCTGGTCCTGGCCGGTTCGGCGCAGGCCCAGCGCCCGGTGGTCGAGGCCTTCCCCCGGCCGGACCGGCCGGTCGCGAGGGTCACGAGCCCGGGGTGGCGGACCGAGGCGGAGCGCGACAGCGCCGGCGAGGCCACCCGCGTCTTCGACCTCCTCGGCCTCAAGCCGGGCGTCCGGGTGGCCGACATCGGTGCCGGCTCGGGCTACTACACCGTCCGTCTGGCACGCCGGCTCGGCGCCGGGTCGGTCATCTACGCCGAGGACATCGACGCGACCTACCTGGCCCAGCTGCAGGCGCGGCTCGAGCGGAATCGGGTGCGGGGCGTGACGCTGGTCCTGGGCGGGGCGGGGGACCCGCAGCTGCCGCCCGGGTCGGTGGACGTGGCGCTGCTGGCTCATATGTACCACGAGATCGCCAACCCGTACGAGTTCCTGTACCACCTGGCCGGGGCAGTGGCCCCCGGGGGACGAGTGGCCGTGGTGGACCTCGATCGGCCGATCACCCGGTACGGCGTGCCGCCGGCCCTGCTCCGGTGCGAAATGGCGGCTCTCGGCTACCGGCAGCTCTCGTTTGACCGGGTGCCTCCCGCGCCCGGGTACCTCGCCGTCTTCTCGGTGCCCGCCGAGCCCACGCCTCCCGGTCAGATCCGGCCCTGCCGCCTCCGGTAGCCGGCCACCAGCGCCGCGATGGCCCAGCACCACACGAGCCACGCGACCAGCTGCCGCATCCCAAGCGCCCGCCAGCTCTCCCAGACCACCCCGAACGGCGTCGCCCACTCGGGCCACCAGGCGTCGGGGCGGAGGCGATGGCGCTCCACGATCTGTGTGGCGGCGAACCCGCGCTGGCGGAGCTCGGTCAGGATGGCCCCGCAGATGGCAGGAAAGCGGCCCGGCCCGGGCGTCGTGGCTGCCGACGGCCGGATCAGCGTCCACCCCTCGATCGTGGCCCCCCAGCCGTGGCTGTCGCTGACGCCGAGGATCGGGACGTTCCGGGCGCGGGCCAGGGCGATGACCGTATCGCGATGGGCGCGGGTCAGCTCGTTCGCCTTGGGGGCCGCGTTCACGACCTCGAAGCCGCCGACGCCGGCCGCCACGAACCGGTCGAGGTCGTGGAAGTGATTCTTGTCGTACTCGGGGATCGACGCGATCGCGATGGCGCCGTACTTCGGCCCGGCGTCGGCCAGGAGCCGCAGGATCCCTGGGAGCGAATCGCCGTAGGCGTGGTTGTCGACCAGGACGGTGTTGCCGAGCAGGACCACGTGCTGGTCGGCGGCGCTCACTTCCTCGCCGGGGCAGAGGGCCGGCCGGGCGTCGGCCGGTCCGCCGCCGGCGGGGATCCCGTCGATCCGGTTGTGGTCGGTGACGAAGAACGCGTCGAATCCGCTGCGCGCGTGCCAGCGCCGAGCCGCTTCGGCATCGAAGCCGCGCTGGAAGTAGCTCCGGACGTCGTGCGAGACGTTGGTGTGCGTGTGGAAGTCCACCCCCAGCGTGCCGGCCGGCACGCTGGCGAGCGACGCCATCGGCCGATGCCAGACCAGGCCGACCAGTCCCCAGAGCCCCAGTCCCATCACGAACGCAACGACGAGGAGGACGGCCTTGGCGATCCCGCTGAGAAAGCTGACATCGAGGCTAT
>CAMLHU010000268.1 GCA_946479825.1 uncultured Gemmatimonadota bacterium | reverse complement strand
GGCGACGCAGAGATGCCCATCCGGGTCGTCGCGGACGCGCCTCCGACGATCGACATCCCCGTGCCCGGCGCCGACACGGTGGTGGGGAGCGACCTCCGGCTGCCGCTCGTGCTCGAAGGACGTGACGATCACGGCATCGCGTCGGTCGTGCTCGAGACGGCGCGCGCCGGCGAGCGCCCGGTGGACGTCACGGTCCCGATCCCGTCGGGGGCCCCGGACCACGTCGCGGTGCCGTGGACGCTCGACCTCAACGGCCGCGGGCTGGTGCCGGGTGACACCGTGGAGCTGGTGGCCCGGGCGACCGACAATGCGCCGGAACGGCACGTCGCGGCCTCCCGCACGTACCGGCTCCGGCTGGTGACCCTCGCCGAGGCGCGAGCCCAGGCGCGGGCCGCTACCGACGCGCTGCGCTCGGCGTTCGATTCCGCGGCCGAGGCCAGCCGCTCGGTCGCCCGCCAGACCGCCGACCTGGCCCAGGAGCGGACCCGCGTCGCTTCGTCCGGCGAAGCGGGCCAGCAGGCCCTCGGCTACCAGGCCGCGCAGCGCGCGCAGGCGGTGGCGGACGCCCAGCGCGAGCTCGAACGCCAGGCGGAGGCGCTTCGCGACGCCGTGCGTCAGGTGCAGCGCGACGCCCGGGCCGCCGGGCTCGACGATCCGGGGCTCGAGGCGCAGCTCGCGCAGATCGGGCAGGAGCTCGACCGCGCGCTCACGCCCGAACTCCGGCAACGACTGGCCGAACTGCAGGAGGCCATCAAGGATCTCGATCCGGCGCGTACCCGTGCCGCGTTGCAGGACCTCGCCCGGCAGCAGGAACAGCTCAAGGCGGCCATCGCGCGGAGTCGCGAGCTCTTCCGGCGCGCCGCGGTCGAAGGCGACCTCGCCAACCTCGGGGCCGAGGCGCGGGACCTGGCCGACCGGCAGGAGACGTGGAACCGCGCCCTCGCTCCGGGCGACTCGACCCGGTCGCGCCGGGCCGAGCAGGCGCTGGCTGACCGGGCCGACTCTCTCGCCTCGGCGCTCGGACGGCTGGCGCCACAGGTGGCGGCCGAGGGGCGGGACACCGCCATCCGCGAGGCGAGCGCCCAGGCGCAGCAGGCCGCCGGTCAGATGCGCGCCGCCGCGCGCGCCGCCGGCAAGGGCGCCAACGGCGCGGCCCGGGAAGCGGGCGATTCCGCCGCGGCGGCGATGCGACCGGTGGCCGACGCGCTGACCCAGCAGCGGAAGGAATTGCAGCAGCGATGGCGGGAGGACGTGACCGGCCAGCTCGACCGGGCCCTTGCCGACGTGGCCCGGCTCAGCGCCGACGAGCTGGCGCTCAGCGAGGCGTTCGGGGCGGGGACGCCCCTCGCGGGCCTCCGGGCGAGGCAGGCGGCGATCGAGGAAGGCGCCGGCCGGGTCCTGGCCTCGCTCCAGGATGCCGCCGGCAAGAACGCCCTCATCTCCCCGCAGCTCACCATCGTGATGGCGCAGGCGGCCGCCGACATGGAGCGCGCCCGGGACGCGATCTCGAACGCCACACCTGACCTGCGCGAAGGTGCTGATCGCTCCGCGCAGGCCGTGGATGGGCTCAACGCGGCGGCCTACCTGCTGCTGCGGAACCGCGACGACGTGTCGGGATCCGGGTCGGGGTCCGGGCTCGCCGAGGCGATGGCGCGCATGCGCGAGCTGGCAGGGAAGCAGGGGGCGCTGGGCGAGGCGGGCGCCGGACTCCTGCCGCTGGCGGGGACCGGCCAGCTTGCGGTGCAACTCAAGGCGCTGGGCGGGCAGGAGCGCGCCATCGCCGACGCGCTCGAACGGCTGCGCGCGGGCGGGCAGGTCCCGGGCGCCGGCGCGCTCGCCAAGGAAGCGCAGGACCTGGCTCGCGGACTCGACGCCGGCCAGCTCGACCGCGCCACGGTGGAGCGGCAGCAGCGGCTCTTCCGGCGGATGCTCGACGCGGGGCGCACGCTTCAGGGGAGCGACGAAGACCGGGACCACCCGCGGGTGAGCCAGACCGCGCAGGGGGACAGCGTTCACGTGCCGGCGGCCGTGGATCCGCGGCTCCTGCAGGTGCGCCAGCGGATGCCGAGCTGGTCCGACCTGCAGCACTACTCGCCGGAGGAACGCCGGCTCGTGGCCGATTACTTCCAGCGCCTCCTTGGCCAGGGGGCGCCGTGAACCGGGCAGGGGCGGTCGGACTGGCGCTCGCGCTGGTCGCGGGTCCGCTTGCGGCGCAGGCCGACACCGGCCTCGCCGCGGCGTTCGATCTCGAGCGGCGGGGGCAGTTCGCGGAGGCGGCCGCGCGGTACGAGGCCGCGCTCGACCGCTCCCCCGGGAGCCTCCAGGCGCTGCTCGGGCTCGAGCGTGCGCTCACGCCGCTCGACCGGGTGCGCGAGATGGCGCCGTACCTCGGGCCAGCGCTCGCCGCGGGCCGGTCGCCGGCGGCGTACGCCGTGGCGCTCCGGGTCTGGCTCGCGGCCGGGGAGCCGGACAGCGCGCGGCGGGTGGTGGAGCGGTGGTCGCAGGTGGACCAGGACCGGTTGGCGCCCTACCGCGAGTGGGGCGACCTGCTGCTCGAGCGCCGCGATCCCGGTTCCGCGCGGCGCGCCTATGAGCTCGGTCGGCACGCCACCGGCGACTCGACCGCGTTCGCGATGGAACTGGCGCAGGCCGCGACCGGCACGGGCGACCTGGTGGGGGCGGCGCCGGAGTGGGCGCGCACGGTAGGGGAGTACCCCGGGCTCCGGCCCGCGGCGGTTCAGGCGCTGGCGTCGGCCGGCTCCGCCGACCGTCCGGCCATCCTGCGGGCGCTCGACGCGATGGGGGAGGGAGGCCGGTCGCTCGCCATCCTGCTCGCAGCCGTGTGGGGCGACGGTGCGGGGGCGGTGCGGCGGCTCGAACAGGCGCCGCCCTCGGGTCCCGACGCCGGGACGTTGATCCGCGAGCTGGCGACGGTGCTGAGTTCGCGCAGCGCGCCGGCGGACCGCCGGGCCTTCGGCCGCGCGCTCGAGCTGCTGGCCGATCGCTCGCCGGGGCCCAGGGCCGCGTCGCTGCGGCTTGAGGCCGCCCGCGCCTACGCCGATGGCGGCGACCGTGCGGCGGCCCGGCGCCTGCTCGCGGCGCTCGGGCAGGATCCGTCCGCCCGTGCCGCGCTCGGTCCGAACGTTTCGAAGGTGGTGATCGGTGCGCTGATCGCGGCCGGCGACCTTGAGGAGGCCGGGCGTGAGCTCGACGCCGCCCGAGATCGCCTGTCCGCCGACGACGCCGGCGACCTCCGGCGCCAGCTGGCGCTGGGCTGGGCCCTGGCCGGCGACCTCGACCGAGCCCAGCGGTCGGTGCCGCCCGATAGCTCGGTGGAGACCGCCGCCCTGCAGGGTCTCCTATTCCTATATAAGGGAGACCTGGCCGGGGCCCGGCAGGCGTTCCGGTGGGCGGGGCCCTATGCCGGCACCCGGCCGGAG
>CAMLHU010000267.1 GCA_946479825.1 uncultured Gemmatimonadota bacterium | reverse complement strand
TGGTCTCCGGACCCCCCGCGGGGGGGGGGCGGGCCCCCCCCCCCCCCCCGGGGGGGGGGGGGGGCGGGGGCGGGCAACGCGAGCCAGTGCATCCTGCTCACCGACGGGCGGATCCCGCCGCGGCTCAAGGCGTTCGCGGCCACGACCGACGGGTTCCGGATCGCCGAGCTCGACCTCGCGGAGCGGGGGATGGGCGACCTCATCGGCCAGCGGCAGTCGGGCGGCTTCGCCATCCGGCACGCCCGGCTCCCCGAGGACGAGGACCTGCTGGGCCGCGCTCGCGAGCTGGCCGGCACCATCATCGACGCCGACCCGACGCTCACCCGGGCGCCCAACGTGCGCCTGCGCGAGCGGGTGGTGCGGCGGTATCCTCGCGCGGTCGAACTCTTCCGGGTGGGGTGACCCGATGCCGGCCACGGAGCGCCCGGAATACCGCCCGACCCATTGGGAGGAGGTGCCGTGCCCGTTCTGCGGCGTGCGCGACGCCGCCCCATACGAGCGCTTCGGCTACGGCCTCAAGTTCACCTACGTGCGGTGCCGGTCGTGCCAGCTGGTGTATCAGTCGCCGCGGCCGCGCTATGACGCCGAGTTCCTGGAAGCGGCGTACGGCGAGTATTTCGCGTTCGATCCTGCGTTCCGCCTGGAGGATACCGTCGGCGGCAAGGCGTACCGCGGCTGGCGGGACGAGCTGGCCGAGATCGCCACGTTCGACCCGGCCCGGTCGGCGCTGCTCGACGTCGGGTCGTCGATGGGGGAGTTCCTCTACGCCGCGCGCGACCTCTATCCGGTACGGGTGGGGGTCGAGGTCTCGGCCAGGATGGCGGACTTCACCCGCCGGGCGCTCGGCGTTCCCATCCTGTCGGTCCCGTTCGACCGGCTCGAGACCGACCAGCGCTTCTCCTGCATCCACCTGAGCCACGTCATCGAGCACGTTCCCGACCCGGGGGCGTGGCTCGACCGCGCCCGGGCGCTGCTGGCGCCGGGCGGCGTGATCGTCGTCAACGTCCCGCACATGTTCTCGCTCGACCGGCGGGTGAAGCTCGCGCTCAAGCGGATCGGGCTGCGGCGGGGGGCGTGGAAGGAGCCGTGGCGGACGCCGGACCACCTCTTCGAGCCGACCATTCCGGCGATGCTGCGGTTCGTGCGGGCGCGCGGCTTCGAGGTGCTGTCGTACTACACGTACAGCCGGCGGGACGCGACCGCCAGGAGCCCCTGGTCGCGGATCTACCAGCGGCGGCTTCACCTGGGATCGAACCTGCGGTTCTACCTGCGGCCGGCTTAGAACGCGAGGCGGAGGCCGACCCGCGTCGCGCCGGGCGAGGCGGAGACTTCGGGGGCGAGGGGGATGTTGGCCGGAAGCCCGGCGTGACGGGTGAGTTCCCAGACGAACCCGGCCGCCGCGCCGAGGAGAAGCGTCTCGCCGCCGACGAGCCAGCGGCCGGCGCGATGATCGTGGGTGATCGTCGTCTGGTAGTACCCCTCGCTCACCGGATCCAGGTATCGGCCGTTCGGGCCGAGATCACACCGCGAAAAATCGGCGAAGCAATACGCGCGGAGCGCGCCGTCGGCCTGTTCGGCCTGGTCGTGCTCGTGTTGCGCCAGGAGCCCGAACGCCACCGCGCCCCCCAGGGCGAGCCACTTGCCGTAGTGCACGGCGCGCGGGACCGCGCGGGTCGGTTCGAGCTGGGCGCCCACGACGCGCGGCGCGAGTCCGAGCACGCCCACGGCGAGGAGCGACCGGGCCAGTCGGCGGATCACCGGGCGGCATCCTTCGGCGCAAAGCGATGCACATCGCCGCGCCCGCCGAGGATCAGGAGGTCGGCGCCGAAAGCGATGGGCGGCTCGACCAGCGGGCGCCCGACCGCGAGTTCCCACGCGCGCGACCCGTCGGGGCGAATGGCGACCAGGGTCCCGTCCGCGCACCCGACCAGGACCGACCCGTTCCAGGCGAACGGTGGGGCGGAAACGGGAGTGGCGATGGTGGCCACCCGCACTGCGGCCGGGGTGGTGAGCGGCACCGCGTAGAGCGTCCCCGGCTGGGTGACCACCCACGCCGTATCGTGGGCGACGGTCGCCGGCAGCAGCGCCGGTCCGTCGAGCGTGACGCTCCACCGCAGCTTGAGGTCGGCGCGACCGAGTGCCCCCAGGCGACCGTCGCCGGTGGGGATGAGGAGCAGGGAATCGGTCGTGGTCCAGGGCGCCGAGACCGGCCCGGGTGCCGGGACGCCGCCGTGCGGGGCGCCGTCGGCGAGGGCGAGGCGGAAGACGCTGTCGGAGGTCACGACCAGGAGCTCGTCGCCTTGGCGGATCGGCGCCGCCTGGAGCGCTGCGAGCCGCCGGCGCCATTTCACCCTGCCGGTCGCCCGGTCGAGCGCGACCACGCCCCCTTGGCGGGGCCCGGCGATGACCAGGTCCTCGGTGACGAGGAGCGGCTGGGCCGTGAACCCGACGCGGCGCTTCCACAGCTGATCGCCGTCGGTGGTGCGGACCGCCGCGACGACGCCGTCGGGCCGGTCGCTGGCCGAGAAGATCGTGTCGTGGCTCACCACGACCCCGGCCGAGACCCCGCCCGGCATCCGGTAGACCGGACGCACCAGGCCGGTCGCGAGCGTGACCGCCACGATCCGCCGGTCGTAGCCGGCGCCGTAGAGGGTGCCGCCGGCGATCACGACCGGGCCCAGGAACCCCTGGTTGGCCCGCGCCAGCCACCGACGGGTGAGCGGCGCGGCGAGGCCCGAGTCGGCGGCGAACGGGGCCGGCGGGATCGGGCGCACGTAAGTGCAGGCCGCGTTGACCAGCCCCGCGGCCGCCGCTAGACTCCACGCTCGATTCAGCGTCGGCCTCATTCCACGGATCCAGCGATGGCGGAAGTCAGGATTTCCGAGCTCGGCGGCCACGTCGGCGCGGCGGTCACCGTGTACGGCTGGGTGATGACCACCCGGTCGAGCGGCAAGATCGCCTTCCTCGTGATGCGCGACGGGACCGGCTACCTCCAGGCGGTGTTCAGCCGGAAGGAGGTGTCCGACGCCACGTGGGCCGGGTTCCAGGAGCTGACGCAGGAGACCTCCGTCGCGGTCACCGGCACGGTGCGCGAGGACGCGCGCGCGCCGGGGGGCTACGAGCTCACCGCCACCGAGCTCCGGATCGTCGGCCGGAGCGTGGACTTTCCCATCTCCCCCAAAGAGCATGGGACGAGTTTCCTCTTCGAGCATAGACACCTGTGGCTCCGGAGCCGCCGCCAGGTGGCCATCGCCCGGGTCCGCCACGAGGTGGTCCAGGCCATCCGCGACTTCTTCTACGAGCGCGGGTTCGTCCTGGTGGACACCCCGATCCTGACCGGCTCCATCGGCGAGCAGGCGGGGGAGCTCTTCGCCACCGACTACTTCGACCTCGGCAAGGCGTACCTGGCCCAGACCGGCCAGCTCTACGGCGAGGCCGCCGC
>CAMLHU010000266.1 GCA_946479825.1 uncultured Gemmatimonadota bacterium | reverse complement strand
GGAGGCCGTACGGGCTGCTGACGAGCTCATCGCCAGTAGCCCGTCTCCTTAACCTTCATCCCTGATCCCTGTTCTCATTACTCTCTTCCCCTTCCCCTCTCACCGCTCACTGCTTACCGCTCACCGCGTCAAACACTTCCCTGAGCGTCGTCTCGCCGCGGTCGCGGGCGTACCAGCGCCGGATCTCCCGATACCGATCGTCCTTCCCCAGCGTGGTCCGGTGGGCCATCACCCATGCCTGCAGCTCGGCGGGGCGCGGACCCCAGTGGCCGAGCACCCGGAAATCCGCGTCGAGGCCAATGACGATCGGGATGGAGCGCGAGCCGTTCGTCAGGTAGGCGTCCATCACCTCGGGGAATTCGTCGCGCCGCAGGACCCGGAGCTCGATCCCCACCGCCTCGGCCCAGCGTGCCACCACCGGGACCGTGTTGGACGCGTCGCCGCACCAGTCCTCCGCCAGCACCAGGAGCCGCAGGCCGGGCGGCACGGAGAGCTCCCGGGCCCACTCGGGGACCGTGGCGGTGCGGTAGACGCCCTGCCAGAGCGGAAGGTGTTCGGGGGCGCTCTCGGCGAGGAATTCGGCGAACGTGAGCCCCTGGTCCCACAGGGCGCGGTGATCGAGGGCGGACGGCGAAGCGACTGAGGTCATTGGCACAAGCTCCAGGTTCAACGGGATGCCGGAAAGGTTCACGGCGCGCCCGAGCATAGATGGATACGCCCGAACGCGCCGTGAAGTTCCCCTGAAGAGCGCCTCAGATCTCGACGATGTTGACCCCGCGCCGGCCGAGCTCCGCGATGTACTCCCCCGCCGGGACCGCGGCGTCGGGGGTGAGCACGCCGTGGGTCTGCACCCGGCCGTCGGCCTGCATCAGGCCGGTGATCGCGAGCGAGTAGCCGGTGGTGCGCATCATCGCGCTGATGCCGTGCTTCGCGTCGTACGTGTCGATGAGCTGCCAGGCGGCGCGGGCGGGCTTGCCGCCCTTGGTGCCCGTGACCTCGACCCGGAGCGCCACGAGGTCGTGGCCTTCGGGCTTGTGGAGCTTCGGCGTCACCGCGGCGATGAACAGGTCGCGCGGCACCACCGGCTGGCCCTTGACCGTGATCGGCTTGAGGTCGAGGAGCCCCAGCTCGCGGATCGGCCGCATGATGGCGACGTGGCCGGGATACCGGAGCGTCTTGTACTCCATCACCCCGACCTTGCCCTCGAACGTGATCGGCAGCGTGCTGATCCCGCCCGCGGTGTGGAACGCCTCGAGCTTCCCCACCGGCGCCGGGAACTCGACGTCCTCGAGCTCGGACAGCGCGTCCACCTCGACCTTCTTCCCGCCGCGCAGCACCAGCGACGGCGTGGTGTAGTAGTCGAGCGCCCCTTCGAGCGAGTAGACGATCTGGTAGTTGAGCGGCGGCTCGGGCTTCTGCGGCAGGCCCCCGACGAAGATCTTGACCTTGTCGGCCTTGTCCATCCGCCGGATCCCCTCGGCGGCGAGGATGTTGACCATCCCCGGCGCGAGGCCGCAGTCGGGGATGACCGAGACGCCCTGCTTCACGGCCTTGGCGTTGAGCTTGAGCTGCTGCAGCACGATCTCGGTGTTGCCGCCGAGGTCGCAGAAGTGCGCCCCGACCTCGACCGCGGCGCGCGCCATCGGCTCGTTGAAGTAGTAGGGCAGCGCGCAGAGCACGGCGACGTGGCCGTGCATCGCCTGGCGGACCGCCGCCTCGTCCTTCACGTCGAGCTTGAGGGTCTTGAGCCGGCCGCCGTGGTCCCCCTGCAGGAACTTGGGAAGGCGGTCGGGGTTGAGGTCGGCGAGCGTCACCTGGGTGACGGCGGGCACCTGGAGGAGATCGTACGCGGCTGCGCAGCCCTGCAGGCCGGCACCGAGGACCAGCATCTTCATAAACACTCCCTGACGGATTTCAGGCACGAAAAAAGCGCCGAAATCTAGCCGGACCAGCGGGGGCATTCAACCGTCGCACCCCCGCCACTTCCGGCCCGCCCGGGCGCCGGAAGTGCCTATCCCGCATAGCTTTAGGCACAATGACCATCCCAGCCACCCCACCGACCCCACGGCGCGACGCCGCTGTGACCCACGAACGGCTCCTCCGCGCGGCCCTCGAGCTCTTCACCACGCTCGGCTACCGTGGCACCACCACCGCGCTCGTGGCGGAACGCGCCGGGATCGCCGAGGGGACGATCTACCGCCACTTCCCCGGGAAGGACGAGCTCTTCCGCGACCTGCAGCGCTCCGCCGAGCGGTGGGCGGCCGGCCTGGTCGCCGGGACCTCGGACGGCGAACGCCCGATCCCGACGCCGGAGCGGCTCCGCCGGGTGGGGCGCGCACTGCTCGAGGCCGCCGCCCGCGACCCCGCCCAGCTCCGTATGGCGCTCGGCGGACGCGGCGAACCTCCCCCCGAGGACAAGGGCAAGCCCGCGCCACGGGAGTTCCGGGACGCACTGCAGCAGATCGTGGCGGCGGGTAAGTCGGACGGCGTGGTGCGAGCGGGGCCGGCGGAGCTCTGGGCGGTCGTGTGGCTCACGCTGGTCGGCACGGCGGCCGAGCGGGTGGCGGCTGGCGAATGGCCGCCGGACCATCCCCAGGCGGCGCTGGTCCTCGACGCCGCCTGGGACGCTATCGCGTCGAAGTAGTGTCGGGCGGCCCGGCGAAGCGCGTGGCGTCGCGCGGATGGTCGGGCACCCGCTCGATCTGCAGTTCGCGGGTCCGCCCCGGTCCCACCGGCCGCACCACGATCCGCTCGCCCACGAAGTAGCCGAGGGAATCGGCCCCCCAGCGGAAGGGATCGCGGGCGGGCGCGTCCACCAGGGACGGCGCGCCGGCGCCGCCGAAGGCGCAGACGTCGTCGGCGCCCGGACGGCACGGCGCGATCCGCGCAAAGGCCGGCGCGCCGACCAGGACCGCAAGCGCCGAGTCGGCCGCGACAGAGTCCGGGCCGGTCAGCCGGCGCGGCGCCGAGTCGAGCGGCGGCGCGGCGACCGCCCAGAGACCGGTCGTCGCGGCGATGTAGACCTTCCTGCCATCGGCCGACCAGGCGAGCCGCTCGGGGATGGCCCCTGCGGCCAGCGTGTCGATCTCCCGCTCGTGACCGTTCAGCATGTTCATCACCCACACCCGCCGCGACGCGCGGTCGGTGTCGTTCGGCGTGCGCACGAAGGCGACCATCACCCCGGAGGGGTCGAGCGCCGGCCGCGACTCGTCGGCGAGCGAATAGGTGAACTGGTACGCCGACCCGCCGCTGGTGCTCGCCGCGAAGAGGTCCCCCTGCCCTCCCGCGCCGTCCGCCGCGAACACGACGTATGGCTCCTTCCCCACCGCGACCCGATTCTGGAGCGGCGTGAAATGCTGGGTGCAGGCGGTGGCGAGAAGGGCGAGCGGGAGGAGGCGGCGCATGAGGGAGGGGCTTAGGGCTTAGGGCTTAGGGCTTGGGGC
>CAMLHU010000265.1 GCA_946479825.1 uncultured Gemmatimonadota bacterium | reverse complement strand
CCCGGGCGGGCGCCTCGGCCCGGCTGGGGCGGGCCACCGGCGTCTCGGCCCGCCGGCTCGCGGGGCGGCGGCGGATCCACCGGATCATCCGGCGGCGCCGGCGGCGGTGACGGCGGCTGTGACCTGCCGCACATCGGGGGCGTGTCGGCGCTGGTTGCCGAGTCCGCGAACGGCCGGTACATTGGCGGGTCAACTCACGCCTCTTCCGGCAGGACGTCGCCCCATGCGCCAGACGCGTCTCCAGTCGCTGTATGCCGTCCTCGTGTGCGCCGTGCTCGCCGGCTGTGCCGGCGGGATGAGCGGGCCCGAGGTCAAGCCCGAGGACATTCCCGCCCTCGAGGCGCAGACCCAGCAGAACCCGCGCGACGTGGACGGGTTCACCCGCCTCGGCATCGGCTACTACAACGCGAAGAACTGGACCCGCGCGGCGGACGCGCTCCGGGCCGCCGTGACGCTCGACAAGACGGACTACCGCGCGCTTGTCTACCTCGGCCTCACCGAGGAGGAGCTCGGGGCGTACGACTCCGCCCGCGTGGTGTACGGGTCGGCGCGGACCGTCGCGCGGTCCAACGCGCAGCGCGCCGAACTCGACAACCGCCTCGTGCTGCTCACCCGGCGCGAAATGCTCGCCGCCGCGCAGCAGGCCGTGGCCCAGGAATCCACGCTGGCGGTGACGCCGCCCGAGCCCAACACGGTGGCCGTCCTGCCGTTCCGTTACGCCGGGAGCGACACCACGCTGCAGCCGCTCGGGCGCGGACTCACCCAGCTCGTGGTGAACGACCTGGGCAAGGTGGCGCGGCTCAAGTTGCTCGAGCGCGAACGGGTCCAGGCGCTGGTGGACGAGATGAAGCTGACGGAGAGCGGACGGGTGGATCCGGCCACCGGCGCGCGGTCCGGCCGCCTGCTCCGCGCCGACCAGGTGGTCCAGGGGACGCTGCAGGACGCCGGCGGCTCGGCCGACCAGAAGCGGCTCGACGCCAACGTGGTGAGCACCACGACCGCGCAGGTGACCGCGTCGGGCAACGCGACCGACCAGCTGCAGCAGATCTTCGACGCCGAGAAGTCCGTCGTGTTCCAGCTGCTCGACCGGATGGGGATCACCCTGACGCCGGCGGAGCAGCAGTCGATCCAGCAGCAGCCGACGAAGAACCTCGCCGCCTTCCTCGCGTTCAGCCGGGGGCTGCAGGCCGAGGACAACGGCGACTTCGCGACGGCGGCGCGCGACTTCAACGCGGCGGCCGCGGCCGACCCCGGCTTCCAGGCTGCGAAGGCCTCGGCGGCGAAGAGCGCCCAGATGTCGCAGGCGCAGGGCACCCCGGCGCCGCAGCTTGCGGGCGGCGGGGCGCCTCCCGGGCCGAACGGCGGGCTGCTCCAGCTCTCCAACTCCGTGACGCCGAGCTTCGGCGGCGGGGTGAACAACCAGCTCGGCGGCAGCAACCCGCCCCTCAACCGTCCCCCGGTCCCCGAGTCGCTCGGTGACGACAACGTCATCGGCGGCCAGCTCGGCGGGACCATCGTCATCGTCATCCCGCGCCCGTGACCGGCCTCCTGATGCGCTCCTTCCGCCTCGTCGCCCTGCTCGCCCTGGCCGCCGCGCCGCTCGCCGCGCAGGGGAACGCGCTCTATCCGGAGAGCTCGGCCGCCACCGGCGTCCAGTTCCGGAGCTATCACTTCGGCGCCGGCGCCCAGTACGCCGACATCTCCCAGTTCGCGATCCCGATCGCGGTGATGCTCCCGGTGAACAAGCGCCTCGCCGTGGACATCGGGACGTACTACGCCAGCACCTCCGCGACGCTCGGGGCCGGCGGCAAGCAGACCCTGAGCGGACTCACCGACGTGCAGGTCCGCGGCGCCTACGTCTTCGGCGGCAACTCGATGGTGGCGAGCCTGGTGCTGAACCTGCCGACCGGGGTCAAGTTCGACACCGCCCAGGCGGCGGCCGCGGGAGCCAGCGCCTCGAACTGGCTGCTCTTCCCGGTCAATTCGTTCGCCAACGGCTTCTCGGCCACCGGTGGTCTCGCCGCCACCACGCACACCGGCCAGTGGAATCTCGGCGCCGCCGTGAGCGGCCGGGTCAACTCGAGCTACCAGCCGGTCAAGGACCTCAGCTCCACCAGCTACAAGCCGGGGATCGAAGGGCGCCTCCGGTTGGGCGCTGACCGCCTGGTCGGCCAGGCCCGCCTGACGTTCGGCCTGACCTTCAGCACCTTCGGCGACGACACCTTCGGGTCCGGGTTCGGCGGCCCGACGAGCTACCGCCCTGGCAACCGGTTCATCGGCGAGGCGTCGTACACCCTCCCCGGCCTGGGGGGGATGATCACCGCCTACGCCTGGGACTTCCTGCGGGCCTCGGGGAAGGACACGGCGAGCGCCGCCAATCGCGAGAACATCTTCACCGCCGGCGCCTCGCACCGGATCCCCCTCTCCCGGACCGCCTCGCTCGAGTCCATCGTGGAAGGGCGGTTCCTCTCCCAGCAGAGCGGCGGCAGCGGCGCCCTGGTAGGGATCGGCACGGGGCTCCGAATGCAGCTCAACGAGCGCTTCAGCCTCGTCCCCGCCGTCCGCGGCGACTTCGGCTCGGCCAAATTCCCGACCGGCGGCTCTGCCAACGTCACCGGCTTCAGCGCCTCGGCGCTGCTGCGATATAACTTCTGAGAGGCCAACGCCCCGGAAGGGATCGGTAGGCGTTGGCCTGCCAAAACGGCGGCCCTGCCACTGGCGGGCCGCCGTTGGCGTTACAGCTTGACGGTCGCTCCGGTTTGGGGTACGTTGGCCGCGATTTCTTGCACCCCCGCCGGGTCTGAAGGCCCGTCCGGTGGGGGACCCCCCGAAAGGAGTCCGGGCGTGGCTTCGGAACTCGGCACCCAACAGATCTCGACCCTGCTGGAGACCCTTCCGGGGATCGCCAACGTGCTGCGGAGCCCGGTGGCCGATGCCCTGCTCAACGTGATCCGGGCGGCGGCCCGCCTGACCGACTTCGCGGTCGAGGATGCCGAGGAGCTGGTCCGGTACGCCACCCGTCGGGGCCTGCTCGGGATGGAAGAGGGAGAGCGGCTGCTCCAGGACGTCCACGCGGCCGACCAGCGGCGCCACGACAAGGCGGTGCAGCGGGCCAAGGACGCGAAGGCCCGGGCCCGGGGGAAGCCGAAGCCCAGGCCGAAGCCGCACGCCAAGGCGAAGGCCGCGAAGAAGCCCGCCCGCAAGCGGCGGTAGTCCGGGGCCCGATGACACGAACGCCCGTCCGGCGATGACCGGACGGGCGTTCGTCGTCGTGGGGGTCGGGGATCAGGTCTGGAAGCCGGACACCAGGTCGGTGAGCCGGTTGGCGCCCTGCAGGAGCTCGCTCGCCGACGACGCCATCTCCTCGGTGGATGCGCTCTGCTCCTCGGCGGCGGCGGTGACTTCCTCGCTCGACGAAGCGTGCTCGTTGGCGGCCATCGCCACCTGCGCGGTGGTGGCGCCGACCTGGTCCACCACGG
>CAMLHU010000264.1 GCA_946479825.1 uncultured Gemmatimonadota bacterium | reverse complement strand
TCGTAGAGCGAGAGCCCGAGCACGTCGCCGCGGGTGCCGAGCGCCTTGCCCGCGCCCAGGACGATGGCGAGCGGCCCCGCGATGGCGAAGAACGCCACCGTGGCGACGAACGTCATGAGCGTGGACGTCATCGCCACGGGGACGGGGACCCCGCTCCGCTTCATTGTATAGATCATCATCGGGCCGGCGCCCGACTGCACCGGCGTGAGGTAGGCCGCCCACGCGCTCATCCCGCCCGCCAGGATCATCCCGCCCAGCGGCGGCTTCGGGTGCACCTCGCGCGTCACCACCCAGAGCCGCAGCCCGCCGCCGATCCAGTCGAGGGAGGCCAGGCCAAGGCCCACCGCCACCCAGCCCCAGTGCACCTGGCCCAGGGAATGGAGGAACGCCGGAAGGTTGTTGCCGTAGAGGAGGACGGCGCCGTATCCCACGAGCGACACGGCGGCGAAGACCTCGAAGCCGCGGCGCAGCAGCGTGGGCGAAAGGCTCTTGGCCATGAAGGCCGAATTGTACCGGCGGGCAGGAGGAGAAGGAAGAGCGGGGCCGGAGCGGCGGTCCCACACGCCGACGCGCCTACGCGCCTACGCGCCTACGCGCTTATCCTTCTCCCCCGATGGGCCCGTCCGTCCTCCGCATCGTCAACGCCCGCCAGCACAACCTGCGTGGCATCACCGTTGACCTTCCGCGTCGTGCGCTGATCGCGATCACCGGTCCCTCCGGATCGGGGAAGAGCTCGCTCGCCTTCGACACGCTCTACGCCGAGGGACAGCGCCGCTACGTCGAGTCGCTGTCGACGTACGCCAAGCAGTTCCTCGACCGGATGCCGAAGCCGCTGGTGGACCGGCTCGAGGGGATCGCGCCGGCGGTGGCCATCGAACAGCGGAACCCGACGGTCTCGAGCCGCTCGACGGTCGGCACGGCCACCGAACTCTACGACTACCTCCGCCTGCTCTGGGCCCGCATCGGCGTCCAGCTGTGCCGCAACTGCGGCGGCCGGGTCCGGCGGGACAACCCCGAGGAGGCGGCCGACGCGGTCCTGGCCCGGACGACCGGCCGGCTCCAGATCGCCTTCCCGCTCCCGCCCGCGGCCCGGGCCGACCACCGCCTCACGGTCGAGAACCTCCGCGCGCTCGGCTTCGTCCGTCTCCTCACTGACGGCGCCCCCGCGCACCTCGACGAGCTCCCGGCCGGCCTCGACCTCGCGCGCCCGGCGGAAGTGCTGGTCATCGTCGACCGCCTGACGGCCGAGCCGGCGCTCCGGGGCCGGATCGTGGACGGGAGCGCGACGGCGTTCGCCGAGGGCGAGGGCGTCGCGCTGGTCCTTGCCGACCCCGCGCCCGACCGGCTGCGGTTCACCGAGTTCCCCGCCTGCAGCGTCTGCGACACCCCCGCCCCGCCGCTCACCCCGGCGCTCTTCTCCTTCAACAACCCCCGCGGCGCGTGCGGCGGGTGCAACGGGTTCGGCGCGGTGCTCGAATACGACGAGTCGCTCATCATCCCCGACCCGTCGCGCTCGCTCGAGGACGGGGCCATCGACCCGTGGACCAAGCCGCGCTACGAGACCCGCCGCCGCCTGCTCCTCGACGCGGCCCGCAAGCTCGGTGCGCCGACCGACGTGCCCTGGCGGAAGCTCCGGAAGTCGGTCCAGCGGGAGCTCCTCCACGGCAAGGTCGGCCGCTACACCGGGATCTTCCCGTTCCTCAAGGGGCTCGAGGAGAAGCGCTACAAGCAGTACATCCGGGTCTTTCTCCGGCAGTACCAGCTCGCGCGCACCTGCCCCGTCTGCCACGGGTCGCGCCTCAACGGCGACGCGCTCGCGGTCCGGGTGGGCGGCGAGACCATCGCCGCCGTCGCCGCGTGGCCGGTGGACCGGCTCGCCGACTGGATCCGCGCGCTCGACCTCTCCGACTTCGACCGCCAGGTCGCCGCCCTGGTCCTCACCCAGGTGGCCGCCCGCGTCGCGTTCCTCCGCGACGTCGGGCTCGGCTACCTCACCCTCGACCGCCAGACCCGGACCCTCTCCGGCGGCGAGGCCCAGCGCATCTCCCTCTCCAACGCGCTGGGCGCCGAGCTGGTGGACGCGCTCTACGTGCTCGACGAACCGTCCGTCGGGCTCCACCCGCGCGACATCGACCGCCTTCTGGCCCTCCTCGGCCGCCTGCGCGACGGGGGGAACACCGTGGTGGTGGTCGAGCACGACCTGGCCGCCGTCGAACGCGCCGACTGGATGCTCGAGCTCGGCCCCGGCGCCGGCGAGCAGGGCGGCCAGGTGGTGTATGCGGGGCCGGTGGCCGGCGCCGGGGAGTCGCTCACGGGCCAGTACCTCGCCGGCCGCAAGCGCATCGCGATCCCGAGCGTGCGCCGCACCGCGGGACCGGCCTGGCTCAGGATCCGCGGCGCCGCGCTCCACAACCTCCGCGGCGTGGACGCCGACATCCCCCTGGGCGCCCTCACCGTCGTCACCGGCGTGTCGGGTTCGGGCAAGAGCACCCTGGTCCACGACGTCCTCTACCGGCAGCTCGAGGAGCGCGTCCGCGGAGGGCACTCCGCCAAGGCCCACTTAGGTGAGGTGGTGGGGAGCGTGTCAGGGCTGACGGGCGCCGAACAGGTGGAGGACGTGCTGCTGGTGGACCAGTCGCCGATCGGGCGGTCGCCCAGGTCCAATCCGATCACCTACGTGAAGGGCTTCGACGACATCCGCGAGCTCTTCGCCAGCCAGCCGCTCGCCCGCCAGCGCCGCTACACGCCGGGGACCTTTTCCTTCAATACGCCGGGGGGGCGGTGCGAGGCGTGCGAGGGCGCCGGTCACGTGCAGGTGGAGATGGTCTTCCTGGCCGACGTCTTCGTTCCGTGCGAGGTGTGCGGCGGGTCGCGGTTCAAGCGCGAGGTGCTGGACGTGCAGATCAAGGGCCAGTCCATCGCCGACGTGCTGCAGTGGACGGTCACCGAGGCGGCCCAGCGCTTCCGCCACCAGGCGCGGCTCGGCGCGGCGCTCCAGCAGCTGGCGGCGGTCGGCCTCGGCTACCTGCGGCTGGGCCAGCCGGCCACCACGCTCTCCGGCGGCGAGGCCCAGCGGCTCAAGATCGCCCGCGAGCTGCTCGCCGCCGGCAAGCGGCGGGGACGGAAGGTGTACATCCTCGACGAACCGACCACGGGCCTCCACCTCGACGACGTCCGGGTCCTCATCCAGGTCCTCGACCGGCTGGTGGACGCCGGCAACACCGTGGTGCTCATCGAGCACCACCTCGACGTGATCAAACGGGCCGACTGGATCATCGACCTCGGCCCCGAGGCCGGCGACCAGGGGGGACAGGTCGTGGCGCAGGGCACTCCGGAAGACGTGGCCCGAACGCCTGGCTCCCACACCGGCCGCTACCTCCGGAAGGTCCTCGCCGAGCCTGCCGCTCTGTAAGCGTGGGACCACGGAGGGCACGGAGGGACACGGAGAGACACGGAGAACAGCCAGTTGGTGCGGGCTAGCGCG
>CAMLHU010000263.1 GCA_946479825.1 uncultured Gemmatimonadota bacterium | reverse complement strand
GAGCGCGCCGCGGAAGATGAACGGGAAGCCGAGGACGTTGTTGACCTGGTTCGGGAAGTCGGAGCGGCCGGTGGCGATGATCGCGTCGGGGCGCGCGGCCCGCGCCACGTCCGGCATGATCTCGGGCGTGGGGTTGGCCAGCGCGAAGATGATCGGCCGGGGCGCCATCGTCCGGACCATCTCGGGCGTCACCGTGCCCGCGGCCGAGAGCCCGACGAAGACGTCCGCCCCGACGAAGGCGTCGGCGATGGTGCGGGCGTCGGTCTTCCGGGCGAACCGCGCCCGGTAGTCGTCCATCTCGCCGCGCCCCTCGTACACCACGCCGCCCTTGTCGCACAGGGTGATGTTCTCGCGGGGCACGCCGAGGCGCACATAGAGCTCTGCGGTGGCGATGGCTGCGGCCCCCGCCCCCACGAACGTCACCCTGACCTTGGAGATGTCACGCTCGGTGACCTCGAGCGCATTGAGCAGCGCCGCTCCGGAGATGATCGCGGTGCCGTGCTGGTCGTCGTGGAAGACGGGGATGTCCAGCGTCTCGCGCAGGCGCTCCTCGATGACGAAGCAGTCGGGCGCCTTGATGTCCTCGAGGTTGATGCCGCCCACGGTCGGGGCCAGCATCTGGCAGAACCGGATCACGTCCGCCGGGGCCGGGGCGTCGATCTCGAGGTCGAAGACGTCGAGGTCGGCGAACGCCTTGAAGAGCACCCCCTTGCCCTCCATCACCGGCTTGCCGGCCAGCGGCCCGATGTTGCCGAGGCCGAGCACCGCCGTGCCGTTCGAGACCACGGCCACGAGGTTGCCGCGGGCGGTGTAGCGGTAGGCGTCCTCGGGCCGCTCCTGGATGGCCAGGCACGGCTCGGCCACGCCGGGGGTATAGGCGAGGGAGAGGTCGCGCTGGTTCTGGAACCGCTTGGTGGGCACCACGGCGATCTTGCCGGGGCGCCCTTCCTCGTGATACCGGAGCGCGTCGTCGCGGCGGCGTTCAGCCATGGGAGGGGACGAGGTCGCCGCGGAAGTGGTAAAGGAACAGCACCGTCGACGCGTCCACGGCGCTCGGGCCGGCGACGGTCGGGAAGGCGTACATCAGGTCGGTGGCGTTGGGGCTGTGCTGGAACAGGCCCATGCTGTGCCCAAGCTCGTGCGCGGCCGTGAGCGCCAGGCAGGCCTGGGTCGTCGGCAGGGCGGCGCTGTACTTCGCGTCGATGTAGATGCGGATCGGGAGCACCACCCGCTTGTGGTCCGGCGCGCTCACCTTGACGTCGGTCGCACCCTCGCAGTCGGGGGCGAACTCGTGCATCCGGACAAAGGCCGGCGCGGGCGAGGGCGGCGGCGCGCTGCTGAAGACGAGCACGTCGGCGTTGGCGGAATCGGCCACCTCGACCGCGTCGTACTCGCCGTACTGCAGGATCTTCTTCCAGAGCCCGATCCCGGCCTCGATGTGCGCGGGCAGGTCGAGCGAATCGTCCTGGACCCAGATCCGCACCGGCAGGCTCGACGCAGGCCAGTGGAACCAGACGGTGTCGGTCACGACGGTATCCACCGGATAGTGGACGCCATCCACGGTGGTGTCGGCGGTGACCGAGTCGCGCGCCACCAGGGTGAATGCGTATCCGGTCGGCCGCGCCGGCCCGGAAAGCTGGGTGCACGCCGCGGTGACGAGTCCGGCCGCCGTCACGGTGGCCGCGATCCATCCG
Source organism: uncultured Gemmatimonadota bacterium (assembly GCA_946479825.1). Next base: position 1,793 of record CAMLHU010000263.1, on the reverse strand, counting down.
ATCGTCGTCCGGTTCATCGCCCGACTCCCAACGACAGGGTCAGCCGGTGGACGCCCTGGGCGCCGCCGTAACCCTCGTTCCTGAGGTGCTGTGTGATGAAGTTGTGGTAGTCGTACCGCGCCGCGACGTTCACCGTCCACCCGCCGCTGAGCGGCCGGCGGTACTCGAGCCCGGCCGCATAGACCAGCCGGGTCGGCGCGCCGTCCTGGAAGATCCCGGTCTTCTCGGAGGGCAGGTACGCGAGGAAGCCGACGCCGACCCGCCACCAGAAGTCACCCGAGACGAGCCCCTCGACGCCCGCCGTCACCGTCGCGGTGCGGAGCGTGCCGAGCTTGGTCGTCGTGTCGTTCTCGAGCCGGGAGTACGGTCCGCTGGTGTAGGCGACCTCGAGGTCGGCGCGGTGCCCGGCGCTGTCGATCGGGTACGAGGCACTGACCAGCCCGCCGTAGGCCCGTCCCACCTTGATGTCGATCGGGGTGATGACCTGGTCTTCGAGCAGCTTGGTCGAGGCGGTGGCCGCGAGCCGGGCCGACCACTGGATCCGGCGGGGAGTGGCGTCCTGGGCCGAGAGGGAGGATGCCGCCACGAGGGCGGCCACCGCCGTCGCAGCCAGCGACCGCCGAAGCGAGGGGATAGGCATAGAGCGGGGAAAGATAGCGAGCCGGCGGGGGGAGGGCCGGGGTTTGTTCGGGGGGAGAGGAGGGGAGAGGGAAGAGAAGAAGAGGAGGCGAAGAGAGGAGGTGAGGAGGCGTCACCCTGAGAGATCCTTCGCCTCGCTCAGGATGACCCCGCTCGATTGATCGATGCTCACATCCCCGGCCCCTGACCCCCGACCCCTGACCCCTGACCTCTGACCTCTGCTCCCCCCTCCCCGCTCACCTCTCACCGCCTACCGCTCACCGCCCCACATATCCCCTCAACCTCGCCAGCATCTTCCGGTCGTTCGTCACCAGGTCATCGCCCTTGGGAGTCTCGAGGATCTTGGCGGCGTGGGCGAGGCGCGGGTCGTTCATGATCCGCCGGAACGGGTCCGCGCCGAGCGATCCCTCGGCGATGAGCTCGTGGCGGTCGCGCCGGGAGTTGAAGGGCGTCTTGGAGTCGTTGAGGTGCAGGCAGCGGAGCCGCGACAGGCCGCAGATCCGGTCGAACCGGTCCCAGACGCCGTCGTAGTCCCCGACCAGGTCGTAGCCGGCGGCATACAGGTGGCAGGTGTCGGCGCAGTAACCCACCCGCTCCCGCACCGCCGCCGGCATCCGCGCCCGGAGCTCCGCCAGTTCCTCGAACACGCTCCCCAGTGCGGTCCCGGTCCCCGCCGTCGTCTCGAGCAGCACCATCACCGGTCCCGGCACCGCCTCGAGGCATTCGGCGTACGCCTCGGCGTTGCGGGAGAGGCCGAGGTCGCGGTCGTCCATGAAATTGCCGGGATGGGAGACCACGAACGGCACGCCGAGCTGGGTGCAGCGGGTGAGCTCGGCCTTGAACGACGCGATCGAGCGCTTGCGGAGCGCGGCGTCGGGGGAGGCGAGGTTGATGAGGTAGCTGTCGTGCGAGACCGCGAAGCGGAGCCCGCTCTCCCGCCAGGCGGCGCGGTAGGCCGCGACCGTCTCGTCGGCCAGGGCCGGCTCGCGCCACTGGTTCGGCGTCTTGGTGAAGAGCTGGATGGCGGTGGCGCCGATCTCGACGCCGCGGGGCGGGGCGGTCTGGACCCCGCCCGCGGTGGAGACGTGGGCGCCGAGCATCTCGGTGTCCGGGACCGCGGCCCGCCGGCCCGTCGCTACCTTCTTCGCTGGAGC
>CAMLHU010000262.1 GCA_946479825.1 uncultured Gemmatimonadota bacterium | reverse complement strand
TCTCCGCTCCCGTGCTGTGGTCCCTGGTCAGTGCGGGCGGCCCCGGAAGGCCGCGCGCCGTCGTCTCATCCCATCGCCGGGCGCGCCCGGGCGAAGGTCACTGCGTCGATCCGGGCGGCTCCCGCCGCCGCGAGCGCGCTCGCCGCCGCGGCCAGCGTGGCGCCGGTGGTGAAGACGTCGTCCACCAGCACCACGCTGCGTCCGCCCACCGGCGCCGCGCGAAAGGCGCCGGCCACGTTGGCCAGCCGGGCCTCCGGCGTGAGCGCGGTCTGCGTCGGCGTCTCGCGGGTGCGGCGGAGCAACTCCGGTGCCACCGGATGTCCGCTCCGCGCCGCCAGCGCCGCCGCCAGGCGCTCGGCCTGGTTGTAGCCCCGGTGCCGCAGGCGCTTCGCGGCGAGCGGCACGGGCACGAAGATAATCGCTCCCGCCACGGGCTCGAGCCGGGTCATCGGCCGGGCCATCGCCTCGGCGAGGCGCGACCACCCTTCGTACTTGAGCCGGTGCGCCGCGTGGCGCGCGCCCCCCTCGAGCCACACCGCGCTCCGCACCCGCCCGAGCGCCGCGGGCCACCAGGCGCAGAGCCGGCAGGCGATCCCGGCCTCGAGCGGCTGGCCGCACCGCTCGCACCACGGCGGCGGCACCGGTCGCCACGCCAGCCGGCACCGATCGCACACCAGCGGGTCGTCGTCGGCCACGCGCGCGTGGCACTCCAGGCACTCCCCCGGGAGGACCCACCGGTCCACCGCCGCGGCGACGGCGCCGAGTTCAGCCCAGGACACGCGCCACCGCCGCGCGCATCACCTCGATCGGCGGGCGGACCTGCGGGTACCACCACCGGAACGCGCCCGCCCCCTGCGCCACCAGCACCTCGCGCCCGTCCTCGGCCCGCAGACCGCGCGCGACCAACGCGCGCACCCACGCCGTCTGCCCGGCGGCGTACACCAGGTCGAGGGCGTGGGTGACGGTCCCCGCCTCGGCCGGCGGGAGGGGCGGCGGGTCGCCGGCGGCAAGGCCGAGCGGCGTGGCGTTGATCGCGACGCGGCACCGGGCCGGGTCGGCCTCGTCGACGCCGATCCCGCGGGCCCAGGCCAGGAAGGCCTCGGCGCGCTCGGGCGCACGCGAGCGCACGGCGAGCGGCGCCCCCCGCTCCGCCGCCGCGGCAGCCACCGCGCGCGCGCTCCCGCCCGTGCCGATCACCAGCCATCCCTCGGCCGGCGCGTCGAGCCGCGCGAGCGCCGCGAGGATCCCGTCCACGTCGGTAGAATCGCCGGCCAGCGCGGCGCCCTCGCCCCAGAAGGTGTTGGCCGCTCCGAGCTCGCGGACCAGCGCCGACGGCTCGGTCAGCGCGGCGGCAAGCGCCGCCTTGTGCGGCACGGTCGCGTTCCCGCCGCCGCCGGCCGCGGCGAGCGCACGGGCCAACCCCGCCACATCCCCGCCGGCGCACCGGAGCGCCACGTACACGGCGTCGAGGCCGAGCGCGCGGAACGCGGCGTTCTGCATCGCCGGCGAGAGCGAGTGCCCCACCGGGTCGCCCAGGAGGGCGAAGACGCGGGTCTTACCGCTGATCACCGGCCCGCCCGGGCTGGAGCCGAGCGACCGTGAGGCGGGTGAGCTCGGCGAGCTGGTCGTACGCGGCCCGGTATCCGTCGAGCTCGCCGCCCATCGGGTCGGCGACCTCGGCGTCGGCGCCGGTCTTCCCGGCGAACTCGCCGAACAGGTGGGCCTTCCCTTCGCCGCCCAGGGCCTCGACCCGCTCGAGGTGCCGGCGCGACATCGTGAGGATCAGGTCGGCGTCCTGCACCAGCTCGCGGGTGAGCCGGCGCGCGCGATGCGCCGACAGGTCGACGCCGTGCTCGAGCGCCACGAGGTACGACCCTTCCGACGCCGGCGCCCCTTCGAGCGGCGCGGTGCCGGCCGAGCGCACCTCGTGGGCCACCCCCGCCTCCGCCAGCGCGCGGCGCAGCAACGCCTCCGCCATCGGCGAGCGGCAGGTGTTGCCGGTGCAGACCAGCAGGATGGTCACGGCGCCAGCCGCCCTACGGCGCGCCGAAGCTCGGTACGCGGGATGGCGCCCTCACGGACCAGGCGCGGCACCGGCTGGGTGCAGTCCACCAACGTGGAGGGCGGCACGTTGCCGAGGACCCCGCCGTCGAGCACCAGCAACTGGCCCGCGGCGACGGCGTCGGCGAACGCCTCGGCGAGCCGGTCGGCGCCGGGCGCCGGCGGGGAGCCGGGGCGGTTGGCCGAGGTGCTGGTGATCGGCTCCCCTAGCGCGTCAATGAGGCGGGCCACGTCGGGATGCCCGGTGTGGCGCACCGCGACCCCGCCGTCCGGCCCGCGCAGCTGCGCCGGCAGCCGGGCGCCCGAGGCCGGCAGTGCCAGCGTGAGCGGCCCCGGCCAGAAGGCCCGCGCCATCGCCCGGGCCGCGTCGTTGAAGAGAAGGCCAAGCTGTTCGGCCATCCCGACGTTCGAGATGAGCACCAGGAACGGCTTGGTCTCGGGGCGCCCCTTGATGCCGGCGAGGGCGCGCACCGCGTCGTCGGTCACCCGGCCGCCGAGTCCGTAGACCGTCTCCGTCGGGTAGCCGATCAGGCCGCCCCGGCGCAGGTGGGCGACGACCGTGGGGATCGTCGTGGCGACCGCGTCGCCGGTGAACGGCAGCGTCATCGTTCCATCCGCGTGAGCGCTTCAGCCATCGCGAAATCGTCGGCGGTGGTGACCTTGATGTTCCGCGCCGCGCCCGGCACCACCACCACCCGGGCGCCGACCGACTCGACCAGCGCCGCATCGTCGGTGGCGGCGCGGCCGGCCGCGCGGGCGTAGGCCTGTTCGAGCATCGGCCGCGGGAACCCTTGCGGCGTCTGGGCCCGCCAGAGCCCCTCGCGGGCGACGGTGGCCTCGACCTCGTGCGAGCCGTCGGCGGTCCGCTTGAGCGTGTCGCTCACCGGCACGGCGGGGACCACCCCGGCGCCCTCCCGCGCGGCCGCGATGACCCGGTCGATCACGTCGCGGTCGGTGAACGGCCGCGCGCCGTCGTGGACCAGCACGAGCGTGCAGTGCGGCGGGAGCGCGCGCAGCCCGGCCGCGACCGAGTCGCTCCGAGCGGCGCCGCCGGCGGCGAGCGAGAGGGCGCCCCCGCGGAGCACCGCGAGCCAGTCGGGGGGCGCGGCCGCTGCCTCGGGCGGAAGCACCACGACCACGTGGGCCACGTCCGGATGCACCGTGAACGGCCGGATGGCCCGGAGCACGAGCGGCACGCCGGCGATGGGCCGGAACTGCTTGGGCACGCCGCCGCCGGCGCGGAGCCCCTGCCCCGCCGCGACCACGACGACGCCGACGTCACGCGGCAAGGGCGGCCACCAGCGCTTCGACGTGATCCACGCTCACCACCGTGAGTCCGGCCGGCCGGGCGCGAAGGCGCCCCGGGACGAACCCCCCGCCGAAGCCGAGCCGCACCGCCACCGCCCCCCGGCGGGCCCTCGCGCCGACCCGCCCGATCACGCCGCCCCCG
>CAMLHU010000261.1 GCA_946479825.1 uncultured Gemmatimonadota bacterium | reverse complement strand
TATCCTCACCGCGTTCGACGCGCCGAAGGTGCGCGTGGCCCTCGCCGCCGACCTTGGCCGCTACGCTGCCGCGTCCGCCCTGGCCGAGGTGATGCTCCGGTGCGCCCCGCCCGCGCCACACCCGGAGGCGTACGACCTCTTCCGCAACGGGCTCGACGCCCTCGAGCTCGCCCCCGACCTCGCCATCGATGTCCTCGCGCTCCGGCTCCTCTGGCAGCTGGTGACGGTGCTGGGGCTTGCCCCGGCGCTCGACGCCTGCGCCCGCGACGGGGCGGCGCTGCCCGCCGGGCCGGTCGGGTTCAGCTTCGCCGAGGGCGGGATGCTCTGCGCCGCCTGCGCCCCCGGGCGCGCGGCCACCACGCTGAGCGAGGACGACGCCCGCGCGCTCCGGGAGCTGGCGGGGGGCGGGCGGGGATTGCCGGCGCTCGACGCCCGTCACGCCGCGGCCCACCGCCGGCTCGCCGCCCGCTGGGTCCGCGAGCACCTCGGCGACGGCGCGCCGCTGCCGGCGCTCGAGTTCTGGCAGGCGCGCGCGTGGGAGCGGGCGTGATCGTCGGCACCGCCGGGCACATCGACCACGGGAAATCCGCGCTGGTGGAGGCGCTCACCGGCCGGTCGGTCGATCGCCTGGCCGAGGAGCGGCGCCGCGGCATCACGATCGACCTCAACTTCGCGCCGCTCGACCTGCCGGGGCTGGGCACGGTCGGAGTGGTCGATGTCCCGGGCCACGAGGACCTGATCCGGACGATGGTGGCCGGGGCGAGCGGCATCGACCTGGTGCTCCTGGTCGTGGCCGGTGACGAGGCGATCAAGCCCCAGACCCTCGAGCACCTCGCGGTGGTGGAGGCGCTCCGGATCCCGCGGGGGATCCCCGTCATCACCAAGGCGGATCTGGTCGAGCCCGCCTGGGCGGAGCTCGTGGCCGAGGAGGTCGCGACCCGCCTGGCCGGTTCGCCGGTGCGCTTCGAGCGCCCGGCGATCGTCTCGGCGCGCACCGGTGCCGGCCTGGATGAGCTTCGCGCCCGCATCGGTGCGACGCTCGGTCACGCCACGCCGCGACCCGGGGACGCGCTGCGGATCCCGGTCGATCGCGCCTTTTCGGTGGCGGGCGTGGGGACCGTGGTCACCGGCACCGCCTGGTCCGGCTCGGTGGCCGTGGGCGATGCGGTCCGGCTGCTCCCTTCGGGGCGCGAGGCCCGGGTCCGGTCGGTGGAGATGTACGGGCAGGCGGTGGAGCGGAGCGTCGCCGGCGCGCGCGTCGCCGTGGGGCTCGCGGGGGTGGAGCGCGAGGCCGTGGCCCGGGGTGACGTGCTCGTCACCGATGCGCTCCCCTGGCGCGCGGCGGGGGCGCTCGACGTCGAGCTTGAGCTCTCGCCCGAGGCCCCGCGCCCGCTCGCGCCGCGGAGCCGGATCCGGGTACATCACGGCACCGCGGAGGTGCTGGCGCGGGTGGCGACGGCGCGGGCGGTCGCGCCGGGAGGCGCGGCGGTGGTGCGGCTGGTCCTCGAGGCGCCGCTCGTGGCCCGGGGCGGCGACCGGTTCGTGATCCGGAGCTACAGCCCGGTGGCGACCATCGGGGGCGGCCGCGTGCTCGACCCCGATCCGCCCAGGCGCTCGCGACCCACCGACCCCGGCATCGCCGATTCCGAGCCCCAGGCCCGGCTCGCCGCCCTGATCGCGCGCCGGCGTGACGGGATCGCGACCGCGGAGGCGGGCCTGCTGGTGCCGTCGGGCGCGGATCGGACTGCGCCGGAGGGGATCCGCCAGGTCGGCGACCGGCTGGTCGCGGCCGTCCGCCTTCGCGAGCTCCAGGAGCGGGTGCGCGATCTCATCGCGCGCCATCACCAGGAACTGCCGGCCTCACCGGGGGTGCCGCTCGAGACGCTGCGGGCCGGGCTCCGCGCGCCCGACCTGCTCGCCGAGGCGGCGATCACCGCGGAGGTCCGGGCGGGGCGGGTGGTCGTGGAGGGGGGCGTCGTCCGGACGGCGGGGTTCGCTCCGTCGGTCGCGGGTGGCGATGCGGCCCTCGACGACCTCGTCGCCCGCCTCACCTCGGCCGGCCTCACCGCGCCCACGGTCGCCGAGCTGGAGCGGGAGACCGGCCGGGCCGACGTCGGGGCGGCGCTCCGGATCGCGGCGGGGCAGGGGCGTGTGCGGGCGGTCACCCGGGACTGGTTCGTCGCCACCCCGGCGGTCGAGGGGTTCGTCGCGGCGCTCGGGCAGCTCGGGGCGACGGGGCCGTTCAGCGTGGGCGCGGTCCGCGACCGGCTCGGCCTGTCACGGAAGTACCTGATCCCCCTGCTGGAATGGGCCGACGCCGCCGGGGTGACCGTGCGGCGCGGCGATTTGCGGGAACTGGTCCGCCCCCGCGCTTGACACACTTCCACGGTCGTCAGAATCTTCCGGGGAGCTCTTCCTCTCCCCCCGGAGCACGGATGGCACGGATCCACATCCCAACGGTCCTGCTCTGCCTGGCGGGCGCCATCGGCCCGCCGGCGCTCGCGGCCCAGAACCGGCCCCCGCCGGAGCCGGCCACACTCAAGGAGAACACGCCGAACCCGTTCTACCCGGCGACCCTGATCCCCTTCACGATCAACCCATCGGAGTGTGCCAACGGACGCCAACCCCTTGTCAGTCTGCGGGTGTACAACGTGCTGGTGCAGGTCGTCGCGATCCCGGTGCTGCAGAGTTCCCACGGAGAGGTGCTCGACAACATTCACATCCCCTGCGGCGACCACGTCGCGCTCTGGGATGGCAGGACCCTGGATGGGAGCACCACGCCCACGCCGGGCATCTACTACAGCCAGCTGACGGTCAACGGCGTGCGCTACACCCGGAAGATGATCGTTCGGGCACCGCCCGGTCGGCGCAAGGCAGATTCGGCGGGAACCTGAAGGCGGCGACGAGCCGCCTTCAGCGTTTATTGGCGACCGCTTCGCCCACACCGTGTTACACTAGTAATAGGAATCGGACTGCCAATCCGGCAGGCAACGGGGGTACGTGGCTTGCCCATAAGGGGGGCTCCGCAGGATCGGGGGTTCCCGGTCGGCTGCGGGATCTCCATCGCAGGACGAGGACGACGTGATCCGACCTGAACGACTGACCATCAAGGCCCAGGAGGCCTTCCGCGACGCCGTGGCCGACGCCCGGCAGCGGGGGAACCCGGTGGCCAATGACGCCCATCTCTTTGCCGCGTTGCTGGCGCAGGGGGACGGCGTGGTGCGCCCGCTGCTCCAAAAGGCGGGCGTTGACGTGACCGACCTCGCGGCGCAGGTGGAACGCGAGATCGCCCGCTTCCCCACCCAGGAGGGGGCCGGCGGCGACCCGACGCTGAGCCGGGAGCTCAACGGCGCCTTCGACCGCGCCGAGCGGGCGGCCAAGGCGCTCGGCGACGCCTACGTCTCGACCGAGCACCTGCTGCTCGGCCTCCTGCGCGAGGAGAAGGGGATCGCCGCCCATGTGCTCACCGATGCCGGCGACAACCTCGAGGCCGCGCGGGCCGAGACCCATCGCATC
>CAMLHU010000260.1 GCA_946479825.1 uncultured Gemmatimonadota bacterium | reverse complement strand
GGAGACCTACTTCGAGAAGCACACCGCCAACCACCACGAGGCCGCCAAGCTGCTCACGCGGATCGAGGCGCTCGCCGCCGACGAACGCGACCGCGCCGTCGCCGCCTGCGACCGGATGGGCGAGGCGCTCTGGAACGCGCTCACGGGGATCCATACGGCGGCGGGGTGTTGCTGACGGGGGGTCGTTGGTCGTTGGGGGTCGTGAGTCGCGGGTCGTGAGGCGTGAGTCGTGGGTCATCCTGAGCGAAGCGAAGGATCTCTCGGCGGAGCACAGAGGGATCCTTCGGTCGCTTCGCTCCCTCAGGATGACCCCAGCGGCCGCACTCCTGCGCGGAGCCTGACCGGCCGACCACATCAACAAGCAGTTCTTCGTGCCTCTTCGTGTCCCTTCGTGCCCTTCGTGTTTGAAGCAGTCCTCGGCCTGTCGAGATGTCCGCCCCCGCGCGCCGAGCCCCGATCGGCCACCCACAACTACCCGCCGTTCTCCGTGTCCCTCCGTGCCCTCCGTGGTCCCAGCAGTCCTCTTCCGGTCGAAATTCCGGCGACCGCCCCATTCCATCTTGTCAAGACCACCTTGCGCACCGGGCGACGATCTCGTAACTAGTGCGCGTGCTGATCGACCTCGTCCCCGAATTCTTCGAGATCCAGGCCGCGCGCGATCCCGTCGCCGCCTACGGGGACTATCTTCGGCGCCACTCCGCCATCCTCGGCTCCTACTGGCATAACTACGTCCTCGACCTCGACAGCCCGCACGTCGAGGGCGTCATCGCCCACGCGCTCGCCGCCGACCGGAGCGACCTCTGCGACGTGCTCGCCCGGCTCGACATCCCCCGCCTGGTGGACGACGCCCTCGCCCGCGCCGACGAGCTCCTCGAGGCCGATCGCGGCACCGACTGCTACCTGATGGTCGGGCTCGGCGCCGCCAACGCCGGCGAGCTCGTGGTCCGGGGCCGCGGCGCCATCTTCATCTGCCTCGAGCACTTCACCGGCCGGGCCAACCCGTCCACCTACGGCCTGGGCCTCGCCCCCGAGCTCATCCCCCTCTGGGTGGGGCACGAGGCGGCCCACGTGGTGCGCTACACCTCCCCCACCAGCCGGGCGGAGTTCCGCCGCCTGGTCCACGACCTGGGCGGGAACTACGACTACTGGGAGACCGGGAGCCGGGCCACCCTGCGCGAGCTCCTCGTCAACGAGGGGATCGCCGTCCACGCCGCCCAGGCCGTGGCCCCCGGACTCCCGGTCGAGAGCTACTTCGGCTACGCCCGTCGCCAATATCACCGGCTCCGGGAACTCGAGGCCTTCCTCCGCCGGGCCGTCGAACCCGACCTCGACCAGACCGCCCTGGGGCTCCGGCTCCGATACCTATCCGGCGGAATGAGCCCCGCGTCCCGGTTGGTCAACGGCAAGGTCATCCCCGAGCGCTCCGGCTACTACCTGGGCCACCGGATGACCGAGGCCCTGACCCACCGCGTCGGCCTCGCCGCCGCCGCCCGCACCGGCGCGCTCGAGTTCCTCGCCGCTGACGCCGAGTCGCGGGGAGTGAGGACGGCGTAAGGGGGGGCGGTGGGTCGTGGGTCGTGGGCTGTGGGCTGTGGGTCGTCCGGAGCGGAGCCCGACCGGCCGACCACACCAACAAGCAGTTCTCCGTGCCTCTCCGTGTTCCTTCGTGCCCTTCGTGTTTGAAGCGGTCCTCCGTACGGCGCCATCTCGTAACGCCCACACGGAGGCCAGGTCGACCACCCACAACCACCCGCAGTTCTCCGTGCCTCTCCGTGTCCCTCCGTGTCCTCCGTGGTTTAGGCTGTCCTCGTCTGGCCGGGATCTTCGCCACCAAACCCCGGGCCTCACTTTACTCCGCCCACCACCGCCGCTAGCGTTCCGCCCATGTCGGACGCCCCGGATACCACCGTCCCCGTGACCATCACCTGGAAGCCCGCCGGACCCCTCGTGGTCGAGGGCCCGATCCGGGTCTTCAACAACGCCGGCGACGAGCTCACCCCGCCCCCGCAGAAGATCCCCGGGCAGGTCAAGCTCTGCGGCTGCGGCCAGTCCCTCTCCAAGCCCTTCTGCGACGGCAGTCACAAGCGATGACCCTCGATCCGGTCTCCCTCACCCTGCTCCTCGGCGGGGCGGTCCTCGTCGCCGTCATCGCCGCCTGGGTCACCGCCCGGATCACCGTGCGGCTCGCCACCCGGCAGTTCCAGTCGGAGCGCTGGTGGGAACGCAAGGCCGACGCCTACTCCGCCCTGGTCCACGCCCTCCACTCGATGCAGGGCTACGTCCAGACCCTCCGCGACCTCCACGCCGGCGACCCCTCGGCCTTCCCCGAGGACCAGCTCCGGATCCAGTGGCGCCACGGCCGCGACGAACTGGTGCGCACCGCCTCGCAGCACGCCTTCGTGATCTCCCGCGACGCCGCGACCGAGCTCGACCAGCTCCACGGCGAGCTCCGCTACGGCAGCAACGGCCGGCCCCACGCCGAGACGCTCGACGCCGAGTCGGCGGCGATCACGCGGGCGCTGGGCCGGGTGCGCGAGATCGCCGAACGGGACCTCCGCTGACCCCGTGACTCCCGGCGTCCTCCTCCTGCTGGCCGCGAACGTCGCGGTCTTCCTGCTCCAGCGGACCGTTCCCGGCCTCACCGAACAGCTGGTCTTCTTCCCCCCGGCCGTCACCCGGACGCCGTGGACCATCGTCACGAGCATGTTCGCCCACGCCGACTTCTGGCACATCGGGTTCAACATGTTCGCGCTCTGGATGTTCGGGCCCCGGGTGGAGCTCCGGTTCGGCACCCGCCGGTTCCTGGGACTCTACTTCACCGCCGGGCTGGTCGGCTCGCTGGCCGGCTTCCTCGTCCCCAACGCCGCCTACCTCGGCGCCTCCGGGGCCATCTTCGGCGTGGCGCTGGCCTACGCCCGCTACTGGCCGCACGACAAGGTGCTCATCTACGGCGTGATCCCGATGACCACCCGCACGATGGTCATCCTCTACGCCGTGATCGAGCTGGTGTCGGGGGTGGAGGGGTTCATCCCGGGGGTGGCGCACTTCATCCACATCGGCGGGTTCCTGGGCGGCTGGCTCTACTGCGTCTGGCTCGACCGCCGCACCGGCGCCGCTCAGTTCCGGCGGCGGGCGATGCCGGAGAACCACGCGCCGTCAATCGCGGACGCCCTGGCGGGCCGGGTCCAGCGCTGGAACGCCATCGACGCTTCCGCGCTCCACCCCGTCAACCGCGAGGAGCTCGAGCGCATCCGCGCCAAGCTCGCCACCCAGGGGCTCGGCGCGCTGACGGAAGGGGACGTGGAGTTCCTGGAGCGGTTCTCGGGACGGTGAGCGGTAAGCGGTGAGCGGTGAGCGGGCGACCACGACGGATAGCGAACATCCGAACGCAACCGCGGGTCGCCGCTCGAAACCCCAGCCGGCGACCCGCTTACCGCTCACCGCTTACTGGTCACCGCATCGGTGGCGTCCCGGTCAGACCCACTCCACCCGCTCCACCGTCTTCTCCCCCCGCACGTTCCCGGTATTGAGCGTC
>CAMLHU010000259.1 GCA_946479825.1 uncultured Gemmatimonadota bacterium | reverse complement strand
CCTGCGCCCCTGCGTCCCTGCGCCCCTGCGTCCCTGCGCCCCTGCGTCCCTGCGTCCCTGCGTCCCTGCGTCCCTGCGCCTACGCGCCCACGCGCCTACTTCAACACTCGCTTCACCTCGCCCAGCAATCCTTCCAGCAGTCCGGCTCGCGCCGGCGGGAGCTGACCGGGCGGGGTGGCGGCGCCTTGTTCGGCCGCGTCGAGCGCGCGTTCGAGGCCGAGCTGGGTGCGCTCGACCACCGGCGGGAAGCGGCGGAGCACGGCATAGCCGACCGCGGCGCCGATGGGGAGGGGGAGGAGGGCGAGCGGCAGGAAGGCGTGGAGGACGGTCAGCACCGCCGAGAAGGCGAGGCCGATCGTCGTCACTGCGGCGCCGCCGCCGATGAGGGCGGCGCGGGCCTGGCGGAGGTCGGCCTCGAGCAGGATGTGGCAATACCCGGCCTCGAGCGACGTGACGGTCGCCCAGACTCGCTGGACCTTTCCCAGCATGAAGGGCCGCGCCGATCCGCCGACGGCCGCGACCGAGCGCCGCACCGCGGCGTGGAGTCCGCCCACCGGCTCCCAGAGCAGTTTGCCCGGCTGCTCGCGCGCGAGGCCCAGCAGTTCCTGCTCCTCCATCCATCGCACCAGCGCCCGCTGGGCCGACTCGGCGTCGCCGCGGACCACGCGCATCGCGCGCACGGCGCCCTGGCCCGCCAGCCGGTCCCAGAAGCCTTCGAGCGCCGCCTCCGGGGTCCGCACCCCTTCCTCGACGATGGCCTGCTCGAGGTAGCGCGCCGGGATCCCGACCTCGCGGCCGAGCCGCAGGATCTCCTCGCGCGAGAGCTCGTCGGCGATCTCGTGCTCGCCGGTCTGGAGCTCCGCCGCGCGGCGGATGATCCGTTCGAGCTGGCCGCGGTCGAACCGCGCGGGGACGTCAGCCACGGGTCACGGCTTCGGCGTGGGCTTGGCCACCTCGACCCGCGGCAGCGCCATCGTCACGTCGCTCGAGAGTCCCGGCGGGGGGAGCGCCTTGCCGGCGTCGCTGCCGGAGCCGCCCTGCGCGCCCCGGCTCCCCTGCTCCATGAACGGCCGCAGCAGCTCCATCGGCAGCGGGAAGATCGTGGTCGAGTTGTTCTCGCTCGCGATCTCGGTGACCGTCTGGAGGTACCGGAGCTGCATCGTCATCGGCTCCTGCGCCATCGTGCGCGCCGCCTCGGCGAGGGTCTGGCTGGCCTGGAGCTCGCCCTGCGCGGCGATGACCTTGGCCCGCCGCTCGCGCTCCGCCTCCGCCTGCCGCGCCATCGCGCGCTTCATCTCGGGGGGGAGGTCCACGTCCTTCACCTCCACCGCCGAGACCGCGATCCCCCACTCCTCGGTGCGCTGGTCGATGATCTTCTTGAGGATGCCGTTGATCTTCTCGCGGTCGGAGAGGAGCTCGTCGAGCTCCACCTCGCCCAGCACCGAGCGGAGCGTCGTCTGGGCCAGCTGGCTCGTGGCGTAGAGGAAGTTCTCGATCCCGATGACGGCCTTCTGCGGGTCGGCCACGGTCATGTACATCACCGCGTTCACCTTGATGGAGACGTTGTCGCGGGTGATGACGTCCTGCGGCGGGATGTCGAGCGCGATGGTCCGGAGCGAGATCTTCCGCATCGTCGCGAAGAGCGCGGGGACGATGACGAGCCCCGGGCCCTTCACCCCGCTGAACCGGCCAAGGGTGAAGACCACGCCGCGCTCGTATTCGTTGAGCACGCGGAAGCTGCCGAAGAGGTACACCAGCGCGGCGACGAGGATGATGGGAAGCATCACGACTCCTGGCGGGGGAAGGCTTCGACGATCACGGCGGCGCCCTGGCCGCCGCCGATGCAGGCGCTGCCGAGGCCGTACCGCTGGCCCGCTCGGCGGAGCGCGTGGAGCAGGTGCAGGGTGATCCGGGTGCCGGTGGCGCCGAGCGGGTGGCCCAGCGCCACGGCGCCCCCTTCGATGTTGGTCCGGGCGCGGTCGAGGCCGAGCTCCTTCTCGACCGCGAGGTACTGCGCCGCGAAGGCCTCGTTCACCTCGACCCGCTCCATCTGGGCGAGCGTCATCCCCGCGTCGGCGAGCGCCTTCCGCGCGGCGGGAGCGGGGCCGATGCCCATGATGCCGGGGTCGACGCCGGCGATCCCCCACGCCACCAGCCGGCCGATGGGGCGGATCCCGGCGGCCTGGGCGGCGTCGGCGTGCGCCACCACCACCGCGGCGGCGCCGTCCACGATACCCGACGCGTTCCCGGCGGTCACCACGCCGTCCTTCCGGAAATACGGCGGGAGCTTGGCGAGTCCTTCAAGCGTGCTGTCGGGGCGCCGGTGCTCGTCGTCGCCCCAGGCGACGTCGGCCTTGGTCTTCCGGTCCTTGATGGTGACGGGAACGACCTCGTCGGCGAACGCCCCGGCCCGCCACGCCTCGTCGGCGGCGCGCTGGCTCCGGTACGCATACGCGTCCACGTCCTTCCGCGTGATGCCATACTGCTCGGCCAGCGCCTCGGCGGTCTCCGCCATCAACCGGCCGCACTCCGTGTCGCGGAGCGCCTCCCAGAGCGAGTCTTCGAGCGGCGGGGTGGGGCCGAGCCGGTAGCCCCAGCGCGCGCCGCGGAGGACGTGCGGCGCCTGGCTCATGGATTCGGTGCCACCGGCCAGCACCACCCGGCTCTCGCCGATCAGGATCTGGCGCGCGGCCTCGATGATGGACTCGAACCCGGACCCGCAGAGGCGGTTGACCGTGAGGGCGGGGACGGGGATGGGGAGCCCGGTGCGGAGCGCGACGTGGCGGGCGAGGTAGATCGCGTCCTTGGAGGTCTGGAGGGCGTTGCCGAAGACGCAGTGGTCGTACGACTCGACCGGCAGGCCGGCGCGGGCGACCGCCGCCCGGGCCGCGACCACGCCGAGATCGGTGGCGGAGAGGTCCTTGAGGGTGCCGCCGAAGGCGCCGAAGCCGGTACGGACGCCCGACAGGAAGACCACGGAAGAGGCGTTCGGCATAGGCCCTGAATATGGCCGGGCCGGGGGCCCCCCTCAAGGAAGCCGCGTGGCGCTACCCGTCGGTGCCGACGGGGTGCCCGCAGTTGATGCAGTGGTGCCAGCCCAGCTCCACCTCGGCCCCGCATTCGGGGCAGCGGGTGAACGACTGGCTCTGGCCGCAGTGGGGGCAGAAGTTGACCTGGCGGCCGGTCGGCAGCGCGCCGCCGCAGTAGCCGCAGCGGTGGATCCCGTCGCGCTCCCGCGAGGGCGAGCCCTCGCGGAGCGGGATGATCGTCCCCGTGGGTTCGGGGGCGTCCACCGTCCAGGGGACCTGGCCGGTCGGCACCTCGCGGGCCGGCGGCGTCTCGAACTCCATCTCGGGCTCATCCGGGTCGGGCGGGGCGTACGCCGCCTCCGGACCCGGGCCCAGCGCATAGGCCAGCCGCTCGGTCGAGAGCGTCAGCTCCGCCGCCGCGTACTCGCGCAGGATGCCGAGGTCCGGGTTGGCCTCCGCGAGTTCGGCCTGGAAGCGGACCTGCGCCTCCTCCGGCTCCACCGTGACGTAGCCCCCCTCGCCGC
>CAMLHU010000258.1 GCA_946479825.1 uncultured Gemmatimonadota bacterium | reverse complement strand
GCGGCCCGGGTCTGGCCCGACCTCGACGTCCGGGAGACCGAGGCGCCGGGCGATGGCGTGCTCCTGGCGCGCCGGGCGGCGGAGCAGGGGGCGGAGCGGCTGCTCGTCATCGGCGGTGACGGCACGGTCCACGAGGCGGCGAACGGGATCCTCGCGGCCGGCGGCACCCTGCCACCGCTCGGCGTCATCCCCTGCGGTACCGGGAACGATTTTGCCAAGATGGTGGGCACCGTGCGGTGCTCGCCGGAGGAGGCGGTGCGGCGGCTGGCGGGCGCGTCGGTGCGACGCTTCGACACCGGCCAGGCCTGGGGCGAGCGGTTCGTGAACAGCCTCGGCATCGGGCTCGACGCCGACGTCGCCCTCGAGCTTCGGTCGGTGCGGCGCCTCCGCGGGACCCCGGCGTATGCGCTCGCGCTGCTCCGGACCCTGTCCCGCCTCCGTCCCCGGACCCTCGAGGTCGAAGCCGGCGACGAACGCTGGACCGGCGACTGGACCGCCGTCGTCGTGGGCAACGGTCCGGTGGAGGGGGGATCGTTCCGGCTGACGCCGGCCGCCGTGCCGGACGACGGCAAGCTCGACCTCTGCGCGGTCTCGGCCCTCCGGCTCGGTCGCCTGCTCCGGCTCCTGCCGACGCTGTTCTGGGGCGGTCACGGCCGGTTCCCTGAGGTCCGGCTGCGGCGCATCACGTCGCTCGCCGTGAGCGCCCCCGGCCATCGCCTGATGGCCCACCTCGACGGCGAGATCCGTGCGCCGGGCACCGACCGGATCGAGGTCGTGGTGCACCCGGCCAGCCTCCCGGTGCTCGTGGCCCCGCGATAGACCGTTTACGTTCCCTCCATGCCCGCACGATTCTTTGCCAGCGACAACGCCGCCCCCGCCCATCCGGAGGTGCTCGCCGCCCTCGCGCGCGCCAACGAGGGGCACGCCATCGCCTACGGCGCCGACCCGTGGACCGCGCGCGCCGCGGACCTGGTGCGCCGCGAACTCGGCGGCGGCGAGGTGTTCTTCGTCTTCTCCGGCACCGGCGCCAACGTCCTCGGCCTGAGCGCGCTCACCCGCCGGTATGGCGCGGTGATCTGCTCCGCCGACGCCCATATCCACGTGGACGAGACCGGCGCGCCCGAGCACGCCCTCGGCGTCAAGCTGATCGACGTCGCCACCCCTGACGGAAAGCTCCGGGTGGAGCAGCTCGAGCCGCTGCTCGCGGGACGGGGCGTCGAACACCACGTCCAGCCCGACGTCCTCGCGCTCACCCAATCCACCGAGCACGGGACGGTGTACCGGCCCGACGAACTCCGGGCGTTGACCGCCTGGGCGCATCGCAACGGGCTTCGGGTCCATATGGACGGCGCCCGGCTGGCCAACGCCGCCGTGTCGCTCGGCGTCGGGCTCGGCGCCCTGTCGCGCGACGTCGGGGTGGACGTCCTCTCGTTCGGCGGCACCAAGAACGGGCTCATCGGGGCCGAAGCGGTGGTCTTCTTCGATCCGGCGCTGGCGGAGGGGTTCAAGTTCCTGCGAAAGCAGGGGATGCAGCTCGCGTCGAAGCACCGGTACCTGGCCGCGCAGTTCGAGGCGCTGCTCGCCGACGGGCTCTGGCGCCGCAGTGCCGCGCACGCCAACGCCATGGCGCGCCGCCTGGCCGAGGGGGTGCGGGGCGTGCCGGGCGTGGAGGTCACCCAGCCGGTCGAGGTGAACGGGGTATTCGCGCGGCTCCCGGATCCCGCCATCGCGGTGCTCCGGGAATCGTTCCCGTTCTACGTGTGGCAGCAGGGGACGAACGGCGTGAGCGAGGTGCGGTGGATGTGCTCCTGGGACACCACCGAAGCCGACGTGGACGCGTTCGTGGCCCGGATCCGCGAGGTCTGCCGGTGAGGCTGCGCCGCCTCGCGGCGTGTCTCGCGGTGTTCGGCGCGGGGGCGGGCGCGCTTGCGGCCCAGCGCCCCGACTCGGCGTCGCAGGCCGATACCGCCCGGGTGGCCGCTCCCGCCCCGACGCCGGTGCCCGACACCCTCCGGCCCGTGAGTCCGATGGGCGCCCTCTGGCGCTCGATGCTCATCCCCGGCTGGGGCCAGGCCAAGCTCGGCCGGAAGCTGACCGGAGGGATCATGGTCGCGTGGGAAGGGGTCACGCTCGGGATGACCATCAAGACGAGCCACGAGCTCGCCTACTACGAGAACATCCACTCCGACCGGGTCGGGGCCAAGGAGCAGGAGCGCCAGGACTGGCTCGTCCTGCTGGTGTTCAATCACCTGTTCGCCGGACTCGAGGCCTACGTGTCCGCCCATCTCTGGGATTTTCCGCCCGACCTCCGGTTGCAGGCCCTGCCGCACGGCGGGGTCGGCGCGTCGCTCTCGGTCCCGCTCCGCTGATGCACTCCGGCCCCATCGGCATCTTCGACTCCGGCATCGGCGGCCTCACGGTGACGCGCGCCGTGTACGAGGCGCTGCCCCGCGAGTCCACCGTGTATTTCGGCGACACCGCGCGGGTGCCGTACGGTCCCAAGTCACCCGACACCGTGCGGCGTTACTCGCTCGAGATCCTCGACTGGCTGCTCGACCAGGGCGTCAAGGCGGTCGTGGTCGCCTGCAACACCAGCACGGCCCACGCCCTCGACGCCCTCCGGGCCGCGTCGCCGGTGCCCGTGATCGGCGTCATCGAGCCGGGCGCCGCGGCGGCGGTGCGGGCGAGCCGGGGCGGCGCCATCGGGGTGATCGGCACGGCGGGGACGGTGGCGAGCGGCGCCTACGCCCGCGCCATCCAGGCCCGCCGCCCCGGCGCGGAGGTCCGCCAGGTCGCCTGCCCGCTGTTCGTGCCGCTGGTGGAAGAGGGGTGGTTCGACCATCCCGCCACGGAGCTCGTGGCCCGGGAGTACCTGGCACCGCTGCTCGCGGACCACGTGGACGCCCTGGTCCTGGGCTGCACCCACTACCCCCTGCTCAAGCCGCTGCTGGGGCGGGTGATGGGACCCGAGGTCGCGCTGATCGACAGTGCGGACGAGACGGCGGCGGAGGTGAAGCGGGTGCTCGGGGAGGCGGGGCTCGAGGCGCCGAGCGGCCACGTCGCGAGCCATCGATTCGCCGTCAGCGACGACGAGGCCCGATTCCGGCAGGTGGGCGCCCGCTTCATCGGCGAGCGGCTCTCGGGCGCTGAAGTGGTGCGGCTGGGGTAGGGGGCCGTCGCGTTGCTCTGCAGCTGGGTGTCGAATACCTTGGCCGTCATCTGACCAACAACGGAGGAGACCGATGACGCTACCCCCCTGGTATCGTCGGGCTTCGCGATGGTTACTCGGTGTGCCGGTGGGTCTTGTGATCGCCTGCGGCGGGTCGTCCGGGGCGTCAGGTCCGAGCCGGACCCTCCTGGCCATCATAGTCACGGGTGGCCGAGATACGTTGTATGTCGGCCAGACGATGTCGCTCGCTGCGATCGCCAATTACAGCGACAGCAGTTCCGGCCCGGCGAACGACGTGCAATGGACTTCGAGTGATACGACCCGTGCGACGGTCACGGGCGCCGGCATCGTCACCGCGCATGCCCCAGGCCCGATTACCATCCTGGCCAGG
>CAMLHU010000257.1 GCA_946479825.1 uncultured Gemmatimonadota bacterium | reverse complement strand
CGCGCCGCCTTCCCGCTCCCCCCATACCCGATGAGCTGTTCCGGATGCTCGGCCACGTCGGGGTCGAGGTTGTTCATCAGCATCCGCATCGCCGCTTCCTGCACCCACCCCTTGCAGTGCAGGGTGGTGCCGGTCGGGGCGCGGACGGTCTCGGGGCCGGTGAGCGTGGCGGTCATTGCGATCGTGCCTGCTGGGGATGACCGGAAGATACCCCCGCCTGCGCCCGCGAGAGAAGCCGATCCCGGACGCACGAAGGGCCCGGCGTGTGCCGGGCCCTTCGCGATGGAGCGGACCGCCCCGGGGTCAGGACCCGGTGCCGTTGCCCAGCTTGATCCGCTGGATCCGGCGCGTGTCGCTGCGGGCGTCGTACAGCCCCAGCGTCACGATGGCGCCGGGGCCCGCGGCCTTGAGCGCGCTCCGCAGGTCGGCCGCGTTGTGGATCTCCTTGCCCTCGACCGACGTGATGATGTCGGGGCCGCCCGCCGCCTGGTCGCGGAGGTACTGCGCCGAGGGGCCGTTCGGGTCCACGTCGGTCACCACCGCGCCCTGTACCTCGTTCTGCAGCTGCAGCCGGTCGGCGAGGTCCGGGGTGAGGGTCTGCACCGTGACGCCGAGGAGCGCGCCCGCGTTCCGCGTGTCGGTGCCGGCGTCGTTCGGCGTGTCGCCCGACTTCCCGCCCTTGTCGGCGACGGTGTTGTCGCTCGCCGCGAGGGTCACGGAGATCGTCTTGCGGGCGCCGCCGCGGCGGGCGACCTCGACCTTGACCTGGTCGCCGGGCCGCTTGAACGCCACCAGCTGCTGCAGCTGCGCCACGCGGTCCACCGGCTGGCCGTCGATGCTGATGACGACGTCGCCCACCTGCAGGCCGGCGCGCTGCGCGGGGCTCGCGTCCCCGGCGAAGCTCTGGATCACCACGCCCCGGATCGAGTCGAGCCCGACGTACTCGGCGTCGTTGGCCCCCGCCTCGCTCACCAGCACGCCCAGCTGGGCGCGCTCCACCTTGCCGTGGGCGATGATCTGCTCCATCACCTCGCGCGCCAGGTTGATCGGGATCGCGAAGCCGTAGCCGGAGTAGAACCCGGTCTCGCTCGCGATGGCCGAGTTGATGCCGATCACCTCGCCGCGGACGTTGATCAGCGGCCCGCCCGAGTTGCCCGGGTTGATGGCCGCGTCGGTCTGGATGAAGTCGCTGATGCTGCGGTTGCCGTCCTGGCTCAGCCCGTCGAGCCGCCGGCCCTTCGCGCTGATGATCCCCTGGGTCACCGTGAAGGCGAGGTTGTCACCCAGCGGGTTGCCGATCGCGAGCACCCACTCGCCGATTCGGGTGTCGTCGCTGTTGCCGAGCGGCACCGGGTGGAGGCCGGAGGCGTTGATCTTGATCACGGCGACGTCGGTGGCCGGGTCGGTGCCGACCACCTTGGCCGTGAACTCGCGCTGGTCGATGAGGCGCACCGTGACCTTATCGGCCCCGGCCACCACGTGGTTATTGGTCAGGATGTCGCCGTCGGCCGAGACGATGAAGCCCGAGCCCGTCCCGCGCTCCACCTGCGGCCGCTGCTGGAACTGGTGCGGGAAGAACTGCTCCCACCCGGGCGGCAGGCGCATCGACTGGGTCGGGTTCCGCTCGGTGTGCTGGGCGGCCACGAACACCACCGAAGGCCGCACCGCCTCGGCCACGCTCGAGAACGCCTCGCTCAGGTCCTCCAGCGACTTGAGCGCCGGCGTGCTGGGGAGGGCCCGGACGGGGGTGATGAGCGGGCTCCCCGAGTTCGGACGCTGCAGCGCCCACGACCCGGCCGGCAGGTTGAGCAGCCCGGCGATGAACAACCCCAGCGTAAAGGCGACGACCGCCAGGCCGCCGAATTTGAACCAGTTCTGAGAACGTGTTGACATTGGTGGTCCTGTTGTGACTGGTCGCGATCTGCGTTCCGCTATCTGCTATTCGCTATCCGCTATCCGAGAGACCCCGGCTACCGCGTGGCCCCCGGTCTCACCTTCCCCCGCTCACCTCTCACCGCTTACCGCTCGCCCTTCACCGTTCACCGTTCACCGTTCACCGTTCACCGTTCACCGTTCACCTCCCAACCTACCCCCGATGCACCGGGTGCGGGAACCGTCGCACCCTCGTCCAGACGGCAACGCCGCCCGGCCGGTTTCCGGCCAGGCGGCGCGCCCTGCTGCACGGCCCCGTCTCAGCTCTTCTTGCCGTCGTCGACGATCTCGTAATCCGCCTCGACGACGTCCTCCTTCTTCTCCTCGCCGGCCGCTTCGGCCTGGCCGGTGGTGCCGCCCTGGGCCTGCGCGCCCTGGTAGAGCGACGCGCCGGCGGCGGAGTAGGCGGCGTTGAGCTCGTCGAGCGCCTGGCGGATCTTGTCGGCGTCGCCGGCCCGGAGGGCGTCCTTGCCCCCCTGGATCGCCTGGTCGAGCCGGGACTTGGCGTCGGCCGAGAGACGATCCACCCACTCCTTGCTGTCCTTCTCGACCTTGTACACCAGGCCGTCGAGCTGGTTGCGGGTCTCGATCTCCTCGCGGCGCTTCTTGTCTTCCGCCGCGCTGGCCTCGGCGTTCTTCACCATCTTGTCGATCTCGGACTCCGACAGCCCGCTCGAGGCCTCGATCCGGATCTTCTGTTCCTTGCCCGTCGCCTTGTCCTTGGCGGAGACGTGCAGGATGCCGTTGGCGTCGATGTCGAAGGTCACCTCGACCTGCGGCATCCCGCGCGGGGCCGGCGGGATCCCGGTGAGCTGGAACTTCCCGATGGTCCGGTTGTCCGCGGCCATCTGGCGCTCGCCCTGGAGCACGTGGATCTCGACCGTGGTCTGGTTGTCCTCGGCGGTCGAGAACACTTCCGACTTCTTGGTCGGGATGGTCGTGTTCCGCGGGATCAGCACCGTGGCCACGCCGCCCAGCGTCTCGATGCCGAGCGACAGCGGGGTCACGTCGAGCAGGAGGACGTCCTTCACCTCGCCGCCCAGCACGCCGCCCTGGATCGCGGCGCCGATCGCCACGACCTCGTCGGGGTTCACCGAGCGGTTCGGCTCCTTCCCGAAGAAGTCCTTCACGATCTGCTGGATCTTCGGGATGCGGGTCGAGCCGCCGACCAGGATGACCTCGTCGATCTGCTCCGGCTTGAGCCCCGCGTCCTTGAGCGCCTGCTGCATCGGCGGGAGCGTGCGCTGGATGAGGTCGTCCACCAGCTGCTCGAACTTCGCCCGCGTGAGCGTCACGTTCAGGTGCTTCGGCCCCGACTGGTCGGCCGTGATGAAGGGCAGGTTGATCTCCGTCTGCATCGTGGACGACAGCTCCATCTTGGCCTTCTCGGCGGCCTCCTTGAGCCGCTGGAGCGCCATCGGGTCCTTGGAGAGGTCGATGCCCTGGTCCTTCTTGAACTCGGCCACCAGCCAGTCGATCAGCCGCTGGTCGAAGTCGTCGCCGCCCAGGTGGGTGTCCCCGTTGGTGCTCTTGACCTCGAACACCCCCTCGGCGAGCTCGAGCACCGAGATGTCATAGGTGCCGCCGCCCAGGTCGAAGACCGCGACCTTCTCTTCCTTCTTCTTGTCGA
>CAMLHU010000256.1 GCA_946479825.1 uncultured Gemmatimonadota bacterium | reverse complement strand
CGGGTGCGGCTGGCGCGGAACGTCGCCGGGATCGCGTTCGGCACCCGGAACTCGCCGGACGAGCGCGAGCGTTTGCTCGAGCGGGTGTGCGAGGCGGCGCGGGGGACGACGTCCCTCGGGGCGGCGACCCTGTTCCGGCTCGACCGGCTGCCGGCGGGCGACCGCCAGGTCCTCCACGAGCGGCACCTGGTGAGCCGGGAACTGGCCGGGCTCGACGCCGGCCGCCGGGTGGTGACCGGGGCCGCGTGCCTGTGGCAGGACGGGGTCGGGGCGATGATCAACGAGGAGGATCACCTGCGGCTCCAGGGGCTCCGGTCGGGGCTCGCGCTCGACGCCGTCTACGGGGCCACCGACCGGCTGGACGGTGAACTGGGACAACGACTTCCCTTCGCCTTCCATCCCGAGTTTGGTTATCTTACGACCTGTCCGACGAACGTCGGGACGGGCCTCCGCGCCTCGGTGCTCATCCACCTGCCGGGGCTGGTCCTGACGAAGGAGATCGCGAAGGTCCTGCAGGGGTTGGGGCAGGTCGGTCTCACGTTCCGGGGCCTGTACGGCGAGGGCAGCGAGGTCGTCGGCAACTTCTTCCAGCTGTCGAACCAGACCACCCTCGGCAAGTCGGAACGCGACCTGCTCGACCATCTCGGCACGATGGTCCGGCAGGTCATCGCCTACGAGGAGCAGGCCCGCGAGGTGCTGGTCCGCGAGGCCCCCGAGGTGGTGGAAGACCGGGTCTGGCGGGCGTACGGGCTCCTGCGGTACGCGCGGTCGCTGTCGTTCGAGGAGACGATGAACCTCCTGAGCGGCGTGCGGCTCGGTGTCGGGCTCGGACGGATCGACGAGGTGGGGCTCTACGCCCTCAACAAGCTGCTGATCTTCTCGCAGCCCGCCCACCTCGCGGCGCTCGAGGGGGTGCCGGTGGACGATCCGAGCCTCCCGGTGCGGCGGGCGCGGTTCGTACGGACGGTGCTCGAGCAGGAGGCGGGTCGCCAGCGCGGCGGCGCGCCGGGGGCAACTGAAGGGGAAGGGTGACCATGAACGGCTACAATTTCACCGACCGGGTGCGGAAGGTCCTCCAGATGGCGCGCGAGGAAGCGGCGCGCCTGCACCACGAGTACGTCGGGACCGAGCATATCCTGCTGGGGCTGATCCGCGAGGGCGAGGGCGTGGCGGCGGCGGTGCTGCAGAACCTGAACGTCGACCTCGAGGAGATCCAGCAGAAGATCGAGGAGACCGTCAAGAAGGGGAAGGCGGCCGCGGCGACCGGGCCGGACCTGCCCTATACCTCGCGCGCCAAGAAGGTGCTCGAGCTGGCGATGACCGAGGCGCGCGAGCTCAACCACTCGTACGTCGGCACCGAGCACCTGCTGCTCGGGCTGCTGCGCGAGGAGAAGGGGATCGCGGCCCAGGTGCTCACCGACGCCGGCGTCAACCTCGAGCAGAGCCGGGCGGAGACGCTGCGGCTGCTCGGGAGCGACATGCCGCAGGCGCCGGCCGCCGCGGGGGCCGCGGCGCCTCCGGCGGCCGCCCCGAAGACCGAGAAGAAGTCCAAGACCCCGGCGCTCGACCACTTCTGCCGCGACCTGACCCAGCTCGCCGCCGAAGGCCAGCTCGACCCGACGATCGGCCGGGCCAAGGAGATCGAGCGGGTGATGGAGATCCTCGCCCGCCGCAAGAAGAACAACCCCGTGCTCATCGGCGAGCCTGGCGTCGGCAAGACCGCCATCGTCGAGGGGCTGGCGCTGATGATCGCGAACGGGCTCTGCCCGGACGTGCTGCGCGACCACCGGGTGCTCTCGCTCGACATGGCCGCGGTCATCGCCGGCACCAAGTACCGCGGCCAGTTCGAGGAGCGGCTCAAGGCGGTGATGAACGAGATCGCCCAGAACAAGCAGATCATCCTGTTCATCGACGAGCTGCACACCCTCGTCGGGGCGGGCGCCGCCGAGGGCGCCATCGACGCCTCCAACATGCTCAAGCCCGCGCTGGCGCGCGGGGAGCTGCAGTGCGTCGGCGCCTCCACGCTCAACGAGTACCGCAAGTACATCGAGAAGGACGGCGCGCTCGAGCGCCGGTTCCAGACCGTGATGGTGGAGCCGCCGACCATCGAGGAGACCGTCGAGATCCTCAAGGGGCTCCGCAAGAAGTACGAGGACCACCACCGGGTCTCGATCCCCGACGAGACGCTGGCCGCGGCCGCCAAGCTCTCCGAGCGCTACATCACCGACCGGTTCCTGCCCGACAAGGCGATCGACGTGATCGACGAGGCGGGGGCCCGGGCGCGCCTGGCGTCGCAGGTCCCGCCGGCCGAGGTGTCGGCGCTCAAGGCGGCGCTGGAAAAGGTGAACGTGGACAAGGAGAATGCCGTCCGCGACCAGAACTTCGAGAAGGCGGCGGCGCTCCGCGACCAGGAGCGGGAGCTGCAGCAGCAGATCCGGCAGCGGCAGGAGGAGTGGGAGCGCGAGCGCCAGACCCGGCGTCCGGTGATCGACGAGGAGGCCATCGCCTTCATCGTGTCGCGCTGGACCGGGATCCCGGTCACGCGGCTGCAGGAGGCCGAGGCCCAGCGGCTCCTCCGGATGGAGGACGAGCTGCACACGTCGGTGGTGGGCCAGGACGAGGCCATCAAGGCGATCGCGCGGGCCATCCGCCGGTCCCGCGCGGGGCTCAAGGACCCCAACCACCCGATCGGGTCGTTCATCTTCTGCGGGCCGACCGGGGTCGGGAAGACCGAGCTGGCCCGCGCGCTCGCGAAGTTCCTGTTCGCCGACGCGTCGGCGCTCATCCGCGTGGACATGTCGGAGTACATGGAGAAGTTCTCGGTGTCGCGCCTGATCGGCGCGCCCCCGGGCTACGTGGGCTACGAAGATTCCGGCGCGCTCACCAAGGCCGTCCGGCGGAAGCCGTATTCGGTGATCCTGCTCGACGAGATCGAGAAGGCGCACCCGGACGTGTTCAACATCCTGCTGCAGGTCCTCGACGAGGGGCACCTGACCGACAACTACGGCCGGATGATCGACTTCAAGAACACGGTCGTCATCATGACCTCGAACGTCGGGGCGCGCGACATCACGCAGGGCAAGTCGCTCGGCTTCCACGAGCGGGCCAGCGCCGCGAGCTACGCCGAGATGTCGCAGAAGGTCAAGGACGAGATCACCAAGGTCTTCAACCCGGAGTTCCTCAACCGGCTCGACGACGTCATCGTCTTCCACCCGCTCGAGCGGGAGCACATCGCCCAGATCGTCACCATCCTGCTGCGCGAGGTGCAGCGCCGCCTGGGCGACGAGGTCCGGCTCACCCCGGCCGCCACCGACTTCCTGGTGGAGCACGGGTACGACCAGCAGTACGGCGCCCGCCCCCTCAAGCGGGCCATCCAGCGCTACCTCGAAGACCCGCTCAGCGAGCGGATCCTGACCGGCGACGTCGGCCGGGGGGACGAGATCGAGGTGGACGTCGCCCCGGAGCGCGACCGGCTGGTCTTCCGCGCGCTGTCCGGCTCCCACACCTGACCATCCCCGGCCCCGTCCGCCCGGTGCGGGCGGGGCCGCCGCTCCGCCCCCCGATGCCCTAGCGCCCCAACCGC
>CAMLHU010000255.1 GCA_946479825.1 uncultured Gemmatimonadota bacterium | reverse complement strand
GCCAAGCTGATGGCGAACATGGTGTCGATGGCCGGGGCCGACCGCGTGCTCGCGATCGACTTCCACCAGCACCAGCTGCAGGGGTTCTTCGACCTGCCGGTGGACCACCTGTACGCCTCGCCGGTGTTCACCAACCACTACCGCCAGAAGTCGCTCCGCGACCTGGTGATCGTGGCCCCGGACGTCGGCTCGGCCAAGATGGCGCGCGGGTTCGCGAAGCGGCTCAACGGGTCGATCGCGATCATCGACAAGCGCCGGCCGTCGGCCAACGTGGCGGAAGTGGTCAACGTGGTGGGCGAGGTCGCCGGGAAGGACTGCATCATCCCGGACGACATGATCGACACCGGCGGCACGATGGCCGAGGCGGTCCACGCGCTCAAGCGGCTCGGCGCCGAGGACATCTACGTCTGCGCCACCCACGCCCTGCTCTCGGGGCCGGCGGTGGAACGGCTGATGGCCTCGCCGGTGAAGGAAGTGGCGGTGACCAACACGATCGCGCTGCCGCCCGAACGGCAGTTCGACCGTCTCAAGATCCTCTCGATCGCCGGACTGCTGGCCAAGGCGATCGGCTACACGCACAGCGACCAGTCGGTGAGTTCGCTGTTCGACTGACACGAAGGACTGACGTATGGCGACCCAGATGACGCTCACGGCGCGCACGCGCCAGGACACCGGCAAGGGCGCGGCCCGCTCCCTCCGCCGCGCCGGGCAGGTGCCCGCGGTGATCTACGGCCACGGCCGCGCGCCGGAGGCCCTGACCCTGGACGACGCCGTCCTCCAGAAGGTCCTCCTCACCGCGCACGGCAGCACCCTGATCGACGTGGCCGTCGAAGGCCGCGCCCCGGTCAAGGCCCTGCTCCGCGAGGTGCAGCGCGACCCGCTCCGCCCGATCTCGGTGATCCACGTGGACCTCTTCGAGGTGCGCGCGGACGAGAAGATCACCGTCGAGGTGGCGGTCCGGCTCTCCGGCACGCCGGAGGGCGTCCGGAACGGCGGCGGCGTGCTCGACCACACGCTCCGTGAGCTCACCGTCCGGGTCCTCCCGGCCGACATCCCCGAGCACATCGACGTGGACGTCACCAACCTGTCCATCGGCCACGCGGTGCACGTGCGCGACGTGAAGCTCGCCAAGGGCGAGATCCTCAACGACGCCGGGCTCACGATCTGCGTCGTGGTGCCGCCGCGGACCGAGGAAGCCCCGGTGGCGGCCGCCGAGGCCCCCACGGCCGCGGCCGAGCCCGAGCTCATCCGGAAGCCCAAGGCGGAGGCCGAGGGCGAAGGCGAGGCCGAGGGCGGGGCCAAGCCGAAGGCCTGAGCCCTGCGCGCCATCGTGGGGCTCGGCAACCCGGGCCCGGAATACGACGGCACGCGTCACAACGCGGGCTTCTGGCTGGTGGACCACCTGGCGGACCGCTGGGGGTTCGGGGCCTTCCGGCGCGACGGCGACAGCCGCGTGGCCACGGGCCGGCGCCAGGGCGAGGATGTCCTCCTCATCAAGCCGCAGACGTACATGAACCGGAGCGGCGCCGCACTGGCGCCGCTCCGTTCGCGTCCGGGGTTCGACCCCGCGCGCGACCTCCTCGTCGTCGTGGACGACGTCGCCCTCGCCGCCGGCAAGTTCCGCCTCCGCGGCGCCGGCTCAGCCGGCGGCCACAACGGGCTCAAGAGCATCGAAGGCGCCCTTCGCCGCCAGGACTACCCCCGCCTCCGGATCGGCGTCGGCCCCTACGCCCCCGCCGACGGCGACCTCGCCGACTTCGTCCTCGACGCCCCGCCCCCGGACGACCGCGCCGCGATCAGCGGACTCTTCGAGCCCATGAGCCAGGCGGTGGAAGTCTGGCTCGCGGACGGGATCGAGGTGGCGATGAATAGGTTTAATCGGTAGGTCGTGGGTCGTGGGTCGTGGGTCGTGGGTCACCGAGGGGTGAGACGCCGGAGCAGCGCCGTCAACCGCCTCGAAATTCGGTCCACTTGTTCCCGGACTGGCAGGACATCCTCCCGAGTCAGTAACTCGAGACGCACACACAGGACCAGGAGCGATTCGACCTCGGAGGCCGAGCCGCGCGCGATCCTCAGGAAATGCCCTAGCTGGCGATCGCCGGTCCGCCCACACCCTTCCGCGATGTTCGCCGAGATGGACACCGCCGCCCGCCGCAACTGGCTCGTCAGTCCGAAGCGTTCGACGCTCGGTAGCCGCCCGCTCACCCGATAGACCGCGACCGCGAGGTCCACCGCATCGCGCCACGCCTCAAGCTCATGGAAGTCACCCATGGGCGAAGGGTGGGGCTGCCGGACGCGGGCGCAGTAACCCGATCCGCGCCGCCGGTACCAATTTTTCGCCGTCCCCGTACCTTTCCGCCCACGCGATCCCACGACCCACGACTCACGACCCACGACCTGTCCCTGACATGCTACGCCTCGGAATCGTCGGCCTCCCCAACGTCGGCAAATCCACGCTCTTCAACGCGCTCACCAAGGCCGGCGCGCTGGTGGCCAACTATCCGTTCGCCACGATCGAGCCCAACACCGGCGTCGTGACGGTCCCGGATGCGCGGCTCGACGAGCTCGCGGCGCTGGTGCACCCCGAGCGCACGGTCCCCGCCGCGGTGGAGTTCGTGGACATCGCGGGCCTGGTGAAGGGGGCCGCGCAGGGTGAAGGGCTCGGCAACCAGTTCCTCGCCAACATCCGCGAGGTGGACGCCATCATCCACGTGGTCCGGTGCTTCGCCGACGAGAACATCCAGCACGTGATGGGCTCGGTGGACCCGGTCCGCGACCGCGACATCATCAACTCCGAACTCGGCCTGGCCGACCTGGCCGTGGTCGAGAAGCGCCTCGACAAGGCGGCCCGCGCCGCCCGCTCCGGCGACCCGGCCGCCAAGGTGGAGCACGCCCTGCTCCAGCGCCTCCACCCTGCCCTGGCCGACGGCAAGCCAGCCCGGAGCGTGGTCCCGACCGAGGAGGAGGCGCCGGTCTTCCGCACGCTCAACCTCCTCACCGCCAAGCCGGTGCTCTACGCCGCCAACGTGCCCGAAGGGGAGATCACCACGGGGAACGCGTACGTGGCCGCCCTCGCCGCCGCGGTGACCCGCGACGGGGAGACCGCCGAGGTGGTCACCTTCTCCGCCCAGGTCGAGATGGAACTCGCCGAGCTCTCGGCCGACGACCGGAAGCCATTCCTTGAGTCGCTCGGACTCACCGAGTCGGGACTCGACCGGCTGGCACGGGCCGCGTATCACCTCCTCGGCCTGCAGAGCTACTTCACCGCCGGCGAGAAGGAGGTCCGCGCCTGGACCATCCACCGCGGCGACCGCGCCCCCCAGGCCGCCGGCGTCATCCATTCGGACTTCGAGAAGGGCTTCATCCGGGCCGAGACCGTGGCCTACGCCGACTTCGTCCGGGTCGGCGGCTGGAAGGGCGCCCGCGACCAGGGCCTGGTCCGCGCCGAGGGGAAGGAATACGTGGTGCAGGATGGGGATGTGCTGTTGTTCAGGTTCTCGAGCTGATGGGGTAGGGCTCAGGGCTTAGGGCATAGGGCTTGGGGCTTAGGGGTTGGAGCCTAGTCCTTGAGTAAGACCCCTGAGACC
>CAMLHU010000254.1 GCA_946479825.1 uncultured Gemmatimonadota bacterium | reverse complement strand
CTTCGAGGGCTCGGGCAAGGGGATCAGCGTCAAGTCGCTGTGCCACCACCGCGGCGAACTGGTCCAGCAGGTCGAGCATCTGCTTGAGACCTATGCTCAACCGGTCCTGATCGAGAGCTGGCTGCCGGGCCCGGAGTTCACCGTCGCCATCGTCGGCAACGGCGCCGAGGCGCGTTGCCTGCCGCTGGTCGGGTTCCGGTTCGACACCCTCCCGGCCGGCGCCCCGCCGATCTACGGCTACGAGGCCAAGTGGCTCTGGGACACGGTGGACCAGCCGCTCGAGATCTTCGAGTGCCCGGCCCGGGTCCCGGAGGCGCTGGCCGAGTCCATCCGCGCCGCGGCGCTCAGCGCCTACCGGGCGCTCGGCTGCCGCGACTGGTGCCGGGTGGACGTCCGGTGCGACGCCGCGGGCCAGCCGATGGTGGTGGAGCTCAACCCGCTCCCGGGGATCCTCCCCGACCCGCGGGACAACTCCTGCTTCCCCAAGGCGGCGCGGGCGGCGGGGATGCGCTATGACGAGCTGATCCAGGCCGTGGCGGACATCGCCTGGCGGCGGATCAGCGGGAAGTCGCTCCTGGCGGAGGTGGCGCGATGAAGGTCGCGATCCTCTACGACCCGGGGGGCGAGCACTGGGACAAGAAGGACGTCGCCCAGGTGGCGGAGAACGCCGAGGACATCCAGGGGCGGCTCAAGTCGCGCGGCATCCAGGCGACGCTGCTGCCGATCCACCTCGGGGATTTCAGCTGGATCGCGAAGGCGCGGAAGATGGACGTCATCTTCAACCTCTGCGAGGGGCTCGACGGCCACTCGCGGTATGAGGATTACGTCGTCGGCGCGCTCGAGCTGGTCGGGGTGCCGTATACCGGGTGCCGGCCGTGGCCGGTGACCGTCTGCCATCGCAAGCACATCGCCAACACGCTGATGCAGGCCGCCGGGGTGCCGATCCCCCGGTTCTGGCTGGCGCAGGGGAACAAGATCCCCGGCGACTTCCCGCTCCCCGCCATCGTGAAGCCGGCGGCGGAGGACGCGAGCCTGGGCATCGACAGCGGCGCCGTCTGCACCACCAAGCGCGGGCTCCGCAAGCGGGTGGTCGAGCAGCTCGAGCAGTGGGACGAGGTGCTGGTGCAGGAGTACGTCGCGGGCCGGGAGTTCAACATCGGCTTCGTCGGCAAGCAGGCGCTCCCGATCTCGGAGATCTGCTTCGACGGGATGCCGGAGGGGAGCTGGCCGGTGCTGACCTACTCCGCCAAGTGGGACGAGGGGAGCCCCGAGGACCTGGGTTCCGTGCCGGTCTGCCCGGCCGACCTCCCGGCCGACGCCGCCAAGCGGCTGGTGGCGGCGGCGCGGCAGGCGTGGGAGCTGCTCGCGGGGGGCGAGGGGTACGGGCGGGTGGACATGCGGCTCGACGCGCGGGGGCAGGCCTGGGTGCTCGAGGTGAACCCGAACCCCGACCTTTCGGACAACGCCGGGCTCTCCCGGATGGCCAAGGCCAACGGCTGGGAGTACGCCGAGCTGCTGCAGCGGATCGTGGACGAGGCGCTGGGACGGAGCCAGCGGAAGTCCGCCGCGCAGGCGCTCGCGACCGGGGTCCATCCGTGACCCGCACGCTGGCACGGCCGGTCCTCCGCGCGCTCCGCGCGGCGGACCGCGACGCGATCGAGCGGATGACGCGGGCGGTGGGCGTCTTTCAGGAACACGAGGTGCCGGTGGCGCTCGAGGTGTTCGAGGCCTCGCTCCGCCCCGGCCAGACGGACTACGAGACCCTCGGCGCCGAGGCGGACGGGCGGCTGGCCGGCTGGATCTGCTGGGGGGCGACCCCCTGCACCGAGGGGACCTGGGACCTCTACTGGCTGGCCGTGGATCCGGCCCTGCACGGGGCGGGGATCGGCACGGCGCTGGTGGATGAGATGGAGCGGCGGCTCGCGGGCCGCGCGCGCCTGATCGTGGTGGAAACGGGGGGACGGGCCGCCTACGACGGCACCCGCGCCTTCTACCTGGCCCGCGGCTACCGCGTGGCCGCCACGATCCCGGATTTCTACGCCCCGGGCGACGCCCAGGTCGTGTTCGTCAAGACGCTCACCCCATCCCGCGCGTAAGGGAGACTGCAGAGTATGTCGGCCACGTGGCAGGAAGTGCTCAAGGAGCGCTCGATCCGCTCGCTGGACCAGCTGGCGGAGCGCTTCGGTGCCGAGAACTTCCCGGAGCTCGATCGGCTCAAGCAGGCGGCGGAGAACTTCGAGTTCCGCATCTCGCCGGCGATGGTGGACCTGATCAAGGAACCCAACGACCCGATCTGGCGGCAGTACATCCCGTCGGTGCAGGAGCTCGAGATCAAGGACGGGATCGTCGACTCGCTCAACGAGGACGCCGATTCCCCGGTGCCCAACATCACGCACCGCTACCCCGACCGCGCGCTCTTCCTGGTCTCGCCGGTGTGCGCCACCTACTGCCGGTTCTGCACCCGCCGGCGCAAGGTGGGCGACCCCGAGAAGATCCCGATGAGCCAGTTCGAGTCGGCGTTCAAGTATCTCGAGGAGCACACCGAGATCCGCGACGTCATCATGAGCGGCGGCGACCCGCTGCTGCTCAACGACCGGCGGCTCGAGGCCATCCTCACCCGGCTCCGCAGCATCAAGCACATCCAGATCATCCGCATCGGGAGCCGGGTGCCGTGCCACCTCCCCGACCGGATCACGCCGGAGCTGTGCGAGACGCTGCACAAGTTCCACCCGCTCTGGATCAACACGCACTTCAACCACCCCGACGAGCTCACCCCGGCGGCCATCAAGGGCCTGGGGATGCTCGCCGACGCCGGCATCCCGCTCGGCTGCCAGACGGTGCTCCTCAAGGGGGTCAACGACAACCCCGCCGTGATGATGGAGCTGATGCAGAAGCTGATGATGGCCCGGGTCCGGCCCTACTACATCTACATGGCCGACCAGGTGGCGGGGGCGGAGCACTTCCGCACCACCGTCGAGACCGGGCTCAAGATCATCAAGGCGCTCCGCGGCTGGACCAGCGGGCTCGCGGTGCCGCACTTCGTGATCGACGCCCCCGGCGGCGGCGGCAAGATCCCGCTGCTGCCGGAGTACGTCGAGAGCATCAACGAGGACGAGGTGGTGCTCCGCAACTTCCGCGGCGACCGGTACGTGTACCGCCAGCCGGAGCCGGAGGAGAAGGTCGCGGCGATCCACGACCCCGAGTACCTCTTCGAGCCCGCGATGGAGCGGAAGAAGGCGCGCAAGCGGGCGCCCAAGGTGAAGGTGGCGGCGAAGCGGAAGAGCGCGTAGGCGCGTAGGCGCGTGGGACGCGACGGGGCTCCGGTGAATGCCGGGGCCCCGTTGGCGTTGGGGGGCCACGCCCTGGGCGGCCGGCATCGCGCCCGGTCGGGGACAGCCTAAACCACGGAGGGCACGAAGGGGCACGGAGAGGCACGGAGAACTGCCTGTTATTGTGGTCGACCGGGTTGGCTCCACGGTCGGTGGCCATTGTCTCGATTGACGAAGGACCGCTGGGACCACGGAGAACACGGAGCGTCACGGAGAACTGCTTGTTATTGTGGTCGACCGGGTTGGCTCCACGGTCGGTGGCCATTGTCTCGATTGA
>CAMLHU010000253.1 GCA_946479825.1 uncultured Gemmatimonadota bacterium | reverse complement strand
CCTTCGGGTCGAGCCCGACCATCGGCTCGTCCACCACGATCACCTCGGGCCGGTGGATGAGCGCGCTCGAGATGATGAGCTTCTGCCGCATCCCGTGGCTGTACTTCTCCACCAGCTGGTCGCGCCAGTCGGTGAGCTCGAACAGGTCGAGCAGCTCCACGATGCGCCGCTCCACCTCGTCCCCCGCCTGCCGATACAGCCCGGCCACGAACCGCAGGAACTCCGCCCCCGTCAGCTTCTCGTAGACGTACGGCCGGTCGGGGATGAAGCCGAGCAGCTGCTTGGCGGCGACCGGGTCGGTCACCAGGTCGTGCCCGCCGATCTGCACCACGCCCGACGTGGGCTGCAGGATCCCCGCGATCATCCGCAGGGTGGTGGTCTTGCCGGCGCCGTTGGGCCCGAGGAACCCGAAGAGCTCCCCCCGGGGCACGTCGAGCGAGATGCCGTTCACGGCGGTGAACTTGCCGTAGCGCTTCGTGAGATCTGCGAGATGGATCATTGGGCGCCGAGGAAGGCGGAAGGTTGGAGCGTCGCGGCCACGGGCGCGTACTCGTTCCACTGCGCGGTGGCGCCGACGGCGAGGCGGGCGTGCACGGCCGAGGCGGGGAACTGGCCGAACGCCGGGTCCACCGGCACCCAGTCGCCGATGTACGCCTCGGCCCAGGTGTGGCGCTTCGAGCCGCGCCGGTCGAGCAGGAGGCCCGCCACCGGCCGGGCGGGGAGCCCGACCCGGCGGGCGAGCGCCGTGAAGAGGAGCGCCACGCCGGCCGGCCCGCCGGACCGCTGCGCCAGGACCTGCCCGGCGCTGGGCCACGGGCCCGCCGCGCTGTCGCTCACAAGCCGGATGTTGGCGTGGATCCAGCCGACGAGGAGCCCGGTGGCGCGCCGTGGGCTGGTCTCGTCGCCGACGATCCGCCGCGCCAGTGCGGTGAGCGCCGTGTCGTCGGGCGAGAGCCGCGGCTCCACCCGGAGGGCGGCCAGGAACCGCAGGTCGGTGACCGGCAGCGGCTGGAGCGGGCCGAGCGGGTCGCGCATCGGGATGTAATGCAGCCGGCTCATCGTGAGCGTGTCGCCGTTCCACGACTGCAGCGGGCCGGTCCCGTTGAGGCCCGGATAGTCGGCCCCCGGGATCACCACCTGCCACGCGACGTTCTGCGCCGCGAGCGCCGAGTCGCCCGGGCCTGCGAGCGGGGGCAGCGCCGGCAGGTCCGTCGGCGGGTGGAGCGTGTCCTGCAGCGCCTTGAGCCCGTCGTTGGCGATGTCGAAGGCGGTCCGCTCGAACCTGAGGCCTCCCGCTGGCGCCATCACCACGGGGAAGCCGTTCACGTCCCACCAGCCGTGCGCCGTCACCCCGCGGACGGTGCCGCTCACCCGCCACGCCGCGACGGTGTCGGTCTTGGCCACCACCAGCCGGCCGGCCGGATCCTTCACGGTGCTGTCGGGGATGATGAACGTGGAGTCGCCGGTGACGGTGGCGCCGACGGCGAAGTGCTCGAGCGCCGACGGGTCGAATACCTGGTGACTGTAGGTGCCGCCGATGTCGGGGCGGTCGCGGTAGGCGAGCTGGATCGGGAGCGCGGGGAGGGGCACATAGGGACCGTCCATCGCCTCGCGCGCCTGCCACGGCGCCCCGATCGAGTCCACCCGGACCGCCAGCAGGGAATCGCCCGTCACCTCGGCCGTCGCGCGCGCCTTCCCGGCGGGTCCGGTCTGCGCCACGTCGAGCCGCCGGAGGCTGAGTCCCGTGGTGAGGAACAGGTTCGCGACCTCCTCGTGCCGCTCCGGCCCGTGCGGTCCGGCGAACATCAGCATCGTGCGCGCGGTGAGGCGCACGAGGGCCGGTGACGTGTCGGTCGGCGACAGGGTGTCCACCGTGAGCGAGGCGAGCCCGACCTGGCGGTCCCCCCACCGGACGGCGTAGTACGCCGCCCCCGGGGGGACGCTCTGCCGCCCGGGGTGCGGGCGGGGGCCCCGGCCGTGGCGGAACGCCAGCCACCCGAGCGACGCGACCCACACCACCAGAATTGCACCCGCCAGCATCCGCCGGCTCACGTCGCCGCCCTCGGCAGCACCACGGCGGCGACCAGCTCGCGCTCGCTCTCGCGCTCTACCATGACCGTGACGGACGCGGGGAACGCCGGGTCACGCATCGGGTCGGCCAGCGTTTCGCGGAGCAGGCGCGCGGCCTCCTCGATCGGCAGCTGGCCGGCGCCGGCGCCGATCACCGGCATCGCGACGGTGCCGATCTGCCACTGGGCCATCCGCTGCCACACCGACACCAGCGCCCGGCGCACCGAGTCGGTGCTCACCGGCTGCTCGCGCGACTGGATCACGGCGTGGACCACCAGCTTGGCGGGGAGGTCGCCGCCCCCTGTCACCACCGCGGCGCCAGGGGCCAGCGGCGTCTGGATCCGGCGCTGGGCGGCGAACCGCTCCCCCGCCTGCCGGTCGAGCCGCGCGGCGCCGGTGGTCACCGGGTCGAGCGCGGTGTCGGCCGGACGCACCACGGCGTCGACCTCCGCGAACGCGAGGTCGTCCACCGCCACCTGGATCATCGGGCCGCCTCGCGGGCCTGGCGGTACATCTCGCGGGCCTCGTCGGTGCGCCCCTGGCGGTCGAGGATCCGGCCGAGGAGATGGAACGCCCGCCCGTGCCGCAGGTCGAGCTCGGCGGCACGCCGGAGCGCCGTCTCGGCCCCGGCCAGGTCGCCGGCGTGATGCAACGCCTCGCCGAGGTAGTAGTGCGCGGCGGCGTTGGTGGCGTCCACCGCAATGGCGCGGCGCAGCGCCGGCACCGCGTCGCCGGGAAGCCCCTTCCGGTGGAGCAGGATGCCAAGCTGGAACAGCGCCGCTGGATGGTCTGGAGATTCCTTGAGCGCCCGGCGCAGGTCGGCCTCGCCGTCGTTGAATTGCTTGAGCAGGCCGTACGCCTCGCCCCGCTGGGCCAGGAGCGCCGGATCGTTGGGATGGTCGAGGAGGCCCAGGGTCAGCTGGTCCACCGCCGCCTCAGCGTCGCCCTGGGCCACGAGCAGCGTCGCGAGCGCCGACCGGGCGGCGGTGTGGTGCTCGTCAAGCTCGAGCAGCGCGCGATACGTGACCATCGCCTCCCCAGGCCGGCCCCGCGCCGTCTGCTCGGCGGCGCGCTTGAAGAGCAGGTCTGCCTCCGTCCCTTCGGAGAGCGGGTCGGTCACCACCACGTCGTCGGTGGGCAGCCCGGCGGCCAACGGGCGCAGGGGGAAGCGCACGTCGGGCTCGGCGGGGAAGGGCTCACCCTCCATCCCGTCGGCGGCGAAGAGTTCGTGGAGCGGGGGATCGCGGTCGGCGCTGCGGCTCTGGCGAATGCGGCGCATGGGTGGGGAGAATGGTAATGGAATGAGGGCGTGGAGCTAAGAGCTTGGAGCTTGGAGCCTGGAGCCAGGAGCTTGGAGCTTGGAGCTTGGAGCGTGGAGTCTGGAGCTAGGAGCTAGGAGCTAGGAGCTTGGAGTCTGGAGTCTGGAGCTTGGAGCGAAACCGCTCCCTAAGCCCATAGCCCTAAGCCCTAAGCCCCAAGCCCTAAGCCCTTAGCCCTAAGCCCTAAGCCCCAAGCCCTAAGCCCCAAGCCCTAAGCCCTAAGCCCT
>CAMLHU010000252.1 GCA_946479825.1 uncultured Gemmatimonadota bacterium | reverse complement strand
GGCACGCCGCATCCGTGGGAGTTCAAGCGCGTCTGGCACCTCGAGCCGTCGCTGACCGATCCGGACGTCGTCTACGCGGGTGTCGAGGACGCCGCGATCTTCAAGACCACCGACGGCGGCGCGACGTGGAACGAGCTGCCCGGGCTGCGCGCCCACGGCACCGGGCCGAAGTGGCAGCCGGGGGCCGGCGGGCTCTGCCTGCACACGATCATCCTCGACCCGAGCCGGCCTGATCGGATCTTCATCGCCATCTCGGCGGCGGGCGCGTTCCGCACCGACGACGGCGGCAAGACCTGGAAGCCGATCACCCGCGGGCTCCACTCCAAGTACATCCCCGACCCCACGGCCGAAGTGGGGCACTGCGTGCATCGGATCGCGCTGCATCCGTCGAAGCCGCAGACGCTCTATATGCAGAAGCACTGGGACGTGATGCGCTCGGACAACGCGGGCGATCAATGGCACGAGGTGAGCGGCAACCTCCCCACCGACTTCGGCTTCGTGGTGGACGTCCACGCCCACGAACCCGAGACGGTGTACGTCCTCCCGATCAAGAGCGACCAGGAACACTACCCGCCCGAGGGGAAGCTGCGGGTCTACCGGAGCCGCACGGGCGGCAACGAGTGGGAGGCGCTCACCAACGGGCTCCCGCAGAAGGACTGCTACGTGAACGTCCTGCGCGATGCGATGGCGGTGGATCGGCTCGACGCCTGCGGCATTTACTTCGGGACCACGGGCGGGCAGGTGTACGTCTCGCCCGATGGCGGCGACCACTGGTCGGCGATCGTCCAGAACCTCCCCGCGGTCCTCTCGGTCGAGGTGCAGACGCTCCCGTGATCCGGGTAGAGCTTCCGGCGGGCCTCCGGATCCTGGCCCGGGTGGAGGGCGAAGTGGCGCTCGACGTCGCGGCCCCGGTCACCCAACGCACCGTGCTCGACGCCCTCGAGGCGCGCTACCCGGTGCTGCGCGGCGCCATCCGCGACCACGGCGGCGGGAAGCGCCGGGCGCTGGTGCGATTCTACGCCTGCAA
Organism: uncultured Gemmatimonadota bacterium; assembly: GCA_946479825.1. Next base: position 2,598 of record CAMLHU010000252.1, on the reverse strand, counting down.
GCAGGACCTCTCGCACGACGCCCCCGACGCGCCGCTCCCCGCGGCCGTGGCATCAGGCGAAGAGCCCTTCCTTATCATCGGCGCGATCGCGGGGGGATAGGGAGGGAGACGGGAGACGGGAGGCGGGAGAAAGGAGAGGGGAGGAGGAGAAGAGAAGAAGAGGGGAGGAGGGGAAGAGGAGAAGAGAAGAAGAGAAGAAGAGGAGCAGGGGAGACGAGGGGGGTCAGGGGTCGTTGTCCGTCGTCGCCGCGCGCCGGAGCAGGAAGGCCTGCTCCGGCGCGTTGTGCGTCAGGGATGCCGCCCGCGCGAACTCGCGCCGAGCCTCTTCCCGCCGCCCCAGCTTCTCGAGCAGGTCGCCGCGCACGGCGGGGAGCAGGTGATACCCCTGCAGCGCCGGCTCGGCGGCCAGCCGCTCCACGATCTCGAACCCCGCCGCGGGCCCGAACGCCATCGCCACCGCCACCGCCCGATTGAGCTCCACCACCGGCGACGGCGCCACCTGCGCCAGCGCGTCATACAGCGCCGCGATCTTCTCCCAGTCCGTCGCTTCGGCGGTGGCCGCGCGCGCGTGGCAGGCGGCGATCTCGGCCTGCAGCGCGTACGGGCCGAGCGCCTGGCCGAGCGACTCGGCGCGGGCCAGCGCCCGGAGGCCGCGGACCACCTGCGCGTGGTCCCACCGGGCCCGGTCCTGCTCGAGCAACCGGATCGGCTCGCCGGCGGGGCCGGACCGCGCCCGGGCGCGCGAGGCCTGCAGTTCCATCAACGCCACGAGCCCGTGGACCTCGGGCTCCGTCGGCGCCAGCTCCGCCAGCATCCGACCGAGCCGCAGTGCGTCCTCGCAGAGGGCCGGGCGCATCCACTCGTCGCCCGCGGTCGCGGCGTACCCCTCGTTGAAGATGAGGTAGATGACCTCGAGCACCGAGGCGAGGCGGGCGGCGAGCTCGTGATGAGGTGGCAGCTCGAAGGGCACCCGCGCCTCGGTAAGGGTCCGCTTGGCCCGGACGATCCGCGGGGCCAGCGTCGGCTCGGGCACGAGGAACGCCCGGGCGATCTCGCGGGTGGTGAGGCCGCCCACGAGCCGGAGGGTGAGCGCCACCCGCGCGTCGGTGGCCAGCACCGGGTGGCAGGTCAGGAAGATCAGGCCGAGGACGTCGTCGCCGATCGGGTCGTCGAGGGCCTGGTCGAGCGCCTCGACCGCGCGGTCGCGGCGGGCGTCGAGCTCGCGGCCGATCTCCTGGTGCTTGGGGGCTGCCTGGGATTCGTGCCGCCAGCGGTCGCGCGCCCGGCGCCGGGCCACTGTCAGCAGCCAGGCACCGGGGCGGTCGGGGGTCCCCGACGCGGGCCACAGCTCGAGCGCCGCGAGGAGTGCGTCCTGGGCCAGGTCCTCCGCGTGACCGACGTCGCCCGTGAGCCGGGTGAGCGCGCCGATGAGCTTGGCCGACTCGATCCGCCAGACGGCGTCGATCGCGCGGTGGACCTCCGCGGTCACGGGGCCACGAAGTCGATCTGCCGGATCTCGCTCTCTCCCTCCCACTCCGGCCAATGGTCGGTGTGCAGCTTCATGAACGCCGTGCCGATGCGGATCGCATCCTCCCGCGACCTGGCCTCGAGGATGGCGTAGCCGCCGATCACTTCCTTGGCCTCGGCGTAGGGACCGTCGGTGATGGTGAGCTTGCCCCGGGTGATCCGGAGCCGCACCGCGTCGGCCGAGCGGGCCAGCCCGCCGGTCTGCACCAGGGAGCCGTCGGCCAGGCACTCGCCGATGAACTTGCCCATCGCCTCCTCGAGCGCCGGCGGCGGCGCGCCCTGGCCTTCGCGGCCGCGGACGAAGGTGAAGTAGCGCATCACTTCCCTCCCGCCGCGCGGCGCACGTCCTCGGGGAACTCGTCGAGCTCCTGGACCTGCCGGACTTCGATGATGTCGCCATCGAGCATCGGCGCGCGCTTGGCCCACTCGATCGCCTCCTCGCGCGAGCGGACCTGGATCATCCAGAAGCCGCCGATCAGCTCCTTCGCCTCCGCGAACGGCCCGTCGATGACCCTCGGCTTGCCGCCACCGAAGGCGACCCGCGCCGCCTTGGCGGGGGGATGCAGGCCGTCCATTCCCAGCACGATCCCCGCCTTGACCATCGACTCGTTGAACTTCGTCATCTTGGCCACGAGGTCGGCCGGCGGAACGAAATCCGCATCGGCGTGCTCGTAGGCCTTCGGGATCACCAGCAGCATGAATCGCATTGCGTACTCCTCGTGAGGTGGCGGACCGGGGCCATCCCGGTCCTGCCTATACGTCGGATGGAAGGTACGAAAATCGACAAGCGGGGTAAGGTGTTGGGGGAGAGGGAGTTATCGGGTGGCGTGCGGGAATGGGTGAACGGTGAAGGGTGAATAGTGAACGGGTAGGCGTCAACGGGGAACGGCCACGGGTGTACGGAGCGCACGGGGACGCGAGGTCATCCTGAGGGAGCGAAGCGACCGAAGGATCTCTGCGCCCACCCGCGAACGGGCCCCCGATCTGACTCACCGGGGGCCCGCTCACCGCTCACTTCTCACTTCTCACTTCCCACTTCTCGCCCCCTCAGTCCCCATCGCCGCCGCCCAG
>CAMLHU010000251.1 GCA_946479825.1 uncultured Gemmatimonadota bacterium | reverse complement strand
CGCGGCCGGGAACCGACCGAGGGCCGTGACGGCCCGTTCGCGGGTGAGCGGATAGTCGGCGTGCTGCGCGGCGTCGGCCAGCGCGGCCGCGGCGGCGGTGTCGGCGGTGCGCTGGGCCAGCTCGGCGATGACCCAGTTCCGGTCCCAGAGATCCGCGTCGTGGGTCAGCTGGGCGGCGAGCATCGCCGTCGGCTGGTCGAACCGGAGCTTCTTGAGGATCCGGTTCCCGTCGTCGAAGATCACGTAGGTCGGCGCGTTCGCGACCCCGGGGACCGTGATGGTCTGTTCGCGGGCGTCGACCCAGGTGTGCACGGTGACGTCACCGTGGGTCGTACCCACCCGGACCGCCACCGGCATCCGGAAGGCCGCGGGAGTGGTGTAGGCCACGCCGGTGGCGCTGTCCACCCGGGCCGAGTCCGCCTGGACCTGGCGCACGGTGAGGGTCACCTGGTGGGCGGTCGAGTCGTAGGCCATCGCGACGTCGAACTCGGGATACCCCGCCTGGTACACCCACTCGTCGAAGAACCAGTCGAGGTTCTGGCCGGTCGCGTCGAGGAACGCCTGGCGGAGGTCGTCCGTCACCGCGTTGTCGAAGCGGTTGCGCGTGAGATAGGTGTGGAGCGAGGCCCAGAAGCGCTGCGGCCCGAGGTAGTCCTTGAGCATCTCGAGGACCAGCGCGCCCTTGGGATAGATGTTGTTCGACTTGTCGGCCGCGAGCGGCATCCGCCGGCGCGCGTCGATGGCCATGAACTGCCGGTACTCGTCGGCGTAGTAATCCTGCTCCGCGTGGGCGCCCAGCTTCTCGGCCCAGTACTGCCCCGGCATGAACTCGGCGAACCCCTCATTGAGCCAGGTGTTGGCCCAGTTCTCGGTGGTCACGAGGTCGCCGAACCACTGGTGCGCCAGCTCGTGCGGGATGAGGATGTACTGGAACCACGGCCGGTCGGCGTACGCGCGGGCGTCAGGGAGCCAGTCCACCAGCGTGGTGGCGCTCACGTTCTCCATCCCGCCGAAGAAGTCCGCCACCGTGGTCTGGGCGTACTTCTGCCACGGGTACGCCACGCCGGTGAGGCGCGAGTACGTGTCGATCATGTCGGGCGTCACGCGGAAGAGCGGCCGGGCGAGCGCACTGTCGGCCCGGTAGACGTAGTAGTCCACCGGCACGCCCTTCCAATGGTCGGCGATCTTGACGAGCGGCGCCACCACCAGCGACACGAGGTAGGTGGATGCGGGCCGGTCCTCCGACCAGGTCATCGTGCGGCGCCCCCTGGCCACCACGTTGCGCAGGAGCCGGCCGTTCGAGATCGCGAGGTCGGCGGCGGGGACCGTCGCCGTCAGGGTCCAGGTCGCCTTGTCGTTCGGGAAGTCGTAGGTGGGGAACCAGAAATGGTTGTCCATGTCCTCACCCTGGCTCCAGATCTGGTCGGGACGATGCGGCCGTCCCTCGTTGCGGATGAAGGTGAGGCCACGGCCGTTGTCCACCTTGGCGTCGTAGGCCACCTCGAAGCGCACCGTGTCGCCGAACCCGGCCGCCTGCCGGAGCCGGACGACGAGCGTGTCGCCACTCCGCCCGAACGCCAGCGTCCCGCCCTGGCCCCGGACGCTCCGGACCGTGAGCAGCTTCCCGGCGTCGAGGATCACCGAATCGAGCCCGGGACGGAGCGAGACCAGCGTCGTCGCCACCCGGCCCGTGAAGGTCAGCGAATCCCAGTCGAAGTCACCGACCGTGATGTCCTGGTGGACGAGGTCGTAGTCGTGCGACCGGGTGTACTGATCGTTGAGGATCCGCTCGGCGTTGGTCTGCGCCGCGAGCGGCGCGGCGGCGAGCAGGGCGAGGACGGCGAGGAGTCGGCGCATGATGGAGTGCCCAGTGTCTGGAAGCAGCGGAAGACGGATAACGGATAACGGATAACGGATAGCGGATGGCGGACCACCCTACCCCACTCCGCCGAAACTCCGCCGATGATGGCGAGTGGGGCCCTGGCGGCGGAGGGCCTGCAGGTGTTCGGACGTGCCGTAGCCCGCGTTGGTTTCCCAGCCGTACCCGGGGTATCGGCGAGCGAGCCGGGTCATCAGGGTGTCGCGGACGGTCTTGGCCACGATGGACGCCGCGGCGATGCTCGGACAATGGGCGTCGCCGGCCACGAGCGCGTCGTGCGGGTGGCCCAGCTCGGGGACCGGTAGCCCGTCCACGAGCACCCGGACCCGGGTGGCCGCGAGCGGCGGCCGCGCCAGCAGGCGGGTCAGGGCGCGGCGCATCGCCAGCGCGGTGGCGATCCGGATGTTGAGCCGATCGATCTCGGCGGTGGAGGCGGCGCCCAGCGCCAGGGCGAGCGCCGAGTCGCGGATCCGGCCGGCGAGCGCCGCGCGGCGGCCTGCGGAGAGCGACTTGGAATCGCGGAGGCCTTCAGGGAGGGGAACGTCGGCGGGAAAGGCGACGGCCGCGGCCACCACTGGACCAGCCAGGGGGCCGCGGCCGACTTCATCCACGCCGACGAGCAGGCATCCCGCCGCCCAGGCCGCGTGTTCGCGGTCCGGGGAAGGCCGGGGCGCCGGCACGGCTAGTTCTCGCGCTTCTCCCGGATGCGGGCGGCCTTGCCGCTGACCGCGCGCAGGTAGTAGAGCTTGGCGCGCCGGACGCGGCCCTTCCGCACCACGTCGATCGAGGCGATGGTCGGCGAGTGGAGCGGGAAGATCCGCTCGACGCCCACGCCGGCCGAGACCTTCCGCACCGTGAACGACTCGCTCACGCCGCCGCCCCGCTTGGCGATGCAGAGCCCCTCGAACGCCTGCAGGCGCTCCTTGTCGCCCTCGCGGACGCGCACCATCACCCGGATCGTGTCACCCGGATCGAACGTCGGGATGTCAGAGCGCAGCCCTTCGCGGGCCACCGTCGCGAGCTTGTCCATTGGTCCTGTCCTCCGCGCCGCCATCGGGCGCCTGTCATGCGTCCTGCCCCACCCGGGGCACTATGAACCTTCTTCGTGAGCGGCCCAGAGGTCGGGCCGCCGTTCCTTCGTGATCCGCTCCGCCTCGGCCGCCCGCCAGGCCGCGATCGCCGCGTGGTCGCCCGAGAGCAGGACCGGCGGGACCGCGTGGCCCCGGAACTCCGGGGGCCGGGTGTAGCTCGGCGGACTCAGCAGTCCGTCGTAATGCGAGTCGCCGCTGGCGGACTCGTGGTCGCCCAGGGCGCCCGGGAGGAGGCGCACCACCGCGTCGATGACGCAGAGGGCCGCCGGCTCCCCGCCGGTGAGGACAAAGTCCCCGACCGACCGCTCTTCCGTGGCCAGGTGATCCGCCACCCGCTGGTCCACGTCCTTGTAGTGCCCGCAGAGGAGCGTGAGCTCCGGCTGGAGCGAGTACCGCACCGCGTCCGCGTGCCCGAACCGGACGCCGCGCGCCGACATCAGCACCACCGGGCCCTGCGGGCGGAACGACTCGACCGCCTCGAAGAACGGCTCCGGCTTGAGCACCATCCCCGCGCCGCCGCCGTAGGCGTAGTCGTCCACCGTCCGGTGCCGGTCGTGGGTGAAGTCCCGGAGCTGCACCAGCCGGTACGGCACCTTGCCGCCCGCCGCCGCGCGCCCGGGGATGCTCGCCGCGAGCCACGGCTCGAACACCTCGGGGAA
>CAMLHU010000250.1 GCA_946479825.1 uncultured Gemmatimonadota bacterium | reverse complement strand
GGTCGGGCGGCGAAAAGGTGAAGACGATCTCGCTGCCGCGCGCGAACCCCGCGACGGTCCTGAGCACTGCGTCCACTGCCGCCTCGTCGAGATACACCAGCACCCCGAGCCAGGAGAAGAAGGTCACCTGGTCGGCGCGGACGCCGCCTTGCGCCAGACCGTCGGCGAGCGAGGTGTGCTCGAAGTCGATCGCGACGAACGAGACGTTGTCGGGGACGACGACGCCGGCGCGGGCCAGGCGGGCGCGCTTGGCCTGCTGGCTCTCGGGGCGGTCCACCTCGAAGACGCGCACGCTGTGGGCCCACGGGGGCTGGCGAAAGGCGAAGGTGTCGAACCCCGCGCCCAGCACCACGACCTGGGTGGCCCCGCGCGCGACCGCCTCCGCCATCCGGTCCTCGGTGTAGCGGCTCCGGGTGACGATGTGCGAACGCAGCCCGACCATCCGCGGGTCGCGCGAGCCGCCGGCCCGGGCCAGGATCCGGCGGGTCCAGCGGGGTCCGAGGAGGCGCGGCGCGATCGGGTCGTCGAGGATCTTGGGTTCGCCGTCGATGAGCTGGTGGGTCGCGCGGAGCGCCATCACGCCGAACGCCGTGAAACTCGGCAGGCGGCCGCGGCTGCGGAACCGCCGGAAGCGGATCACCGTGCCCCAGTAAAGCCCGGCGAGGAAGTCGCCAATGGTCACGCGGCGCCGACCCGGCGGAGCGCCGCGGCCACCCGGTCGAGCCGGGCGCGGGCGTCAGCGGCGATCTCGCGAAGGACCGGGCGCGCGTCGCCGGCCCCGCCGGCCAGCATCACGTCGGGGTCCACCAGCCGAACGGTGGTCCGGCCCGCGCCGGCGTCCTCGACCGTGACGTTGCAGGGAAGCAGCAGCCCCACGTCGGGGTGGGCGGTGATGGCGCGGTGGGCGAGCGGCGGGTTGCAGGCGCCGAGGATCACATACGGGCGGAACTCGAGGCCGAGCTTTTCGCGGAAGGCGTTCCGCATGTCGATCTCGCTCACCACGCCGAAGCCCTGGTCCTTGAGGGCGGCGCGGGTGGCGTCGAGCGCGCGGTCGAACGGCTGGGGCAGGGTCACTTCGAATCCGAGTTCGGTCGGCATCGGGGCTCCACGGATCGGGGTCCTCCCGAAGGTGGCCGGGGCGCGCTGAGCGGGTCGTGAAGGGTGCGTGAGCCGGCGTTACTTCGGGGCCGGCACGAGGTGGAAGTCGTATTCGAGCGTGATCGTGTCGGCCACGCTCAGCACGATCGGCACGTTCGGCTTGTTGAGCCCGAAGTCCTCGAAGGTGAAGCGGGTGGTGGCGGTGCCGACATAGCCACCGGGGACCGTCCGGGCGGAGACCTGCCACGTCGTCGGCCGGGTGGTGCCGTGGACGGTGAGCGGGCCGGTCACCGTGAAGGCGAAGTCGCCGCTGGCGGGGATCGCCGCCGGGAAGCCGGCGCTGGCCGCCGGGGCGAACTCGACCGACGGAAAGGTCTCCGTCTCGAGGATGCGGCCCTGGACGTAGCGATCGCGGAACGAGCGGTCGCTCTGGAGCGGGCGAACGTCCACCGTCACCCGGGAGGCGCCGGGGACGAAGCGTCCCTGACCGTCGAGCACGACCGTGCCGGTGACCGCGTGCGTCACCCCGACCGCGTCGTTGGGGAGGTCGTGGTGGGCCAGCTGTTCGCGGACGCGATACCGGGCCTCGTTCCCGTCCGGAGCGACCACGAGCCGCAGGGTGTCGCTCGCGGTGTGGGACGGCGCCGGCCGCGAGTGAACGGGACCGGGGGCCGAGAGCAGCGTGGCCGGGAGGAGGGCGAGGAGGAAGGCGCGCATCGGTGGTCCGCAGGCTGGGGGTGGGTAAAGGTTCCTTGGAAGGGAAGATATAGCGGGCTTGACCATGACATTGGTGTGAGGGTTAAGGTTGGTGGGGAGGGCTTAGGGCTTAGGGCTTAGGGCTTAGGGCTTAGAGCTTAGAGCTTGGAGCCTGGAGTGTAGGGGGTCATCCTGAGGGAGCGAAGCGACCGAAGGATCCCTCGGTGGACCACGGAGAGATCCTTCGCTTCGCTCAGGATGACCGCCGCTCGAAGCACCCTGACCCCTGACCCCTGACCCCCAACTCCCGACTCCTAGCTCCTAGCTCCCGACTCCTAGCTCCTAGCTCCCGACTCCTAGCTCCCGACTCCTAGCTCCCGACTCCAATGCGCATCGGCGACCTCTCATCCCGCACCGGCACGAGCATCCGCTCCATCCGCTACTACGAGCAGATGGGGCTGTTGCCGGCGACGCGGCGGGCCAACGGATACCGCGAGTTCCCGGACACGGCGGTGGAGCGGGTGAGGGTGATCCGCGAGCTGCTGGAGGCCGGATTCACGGTGGAGGAGATCGCCTCGCTGGCGGGGTGCCTGCAGGCCGACCTCAAGGGGACCCGCTGCGGGGCGCAGACGGCGGCGTTGTATCGCAAGAAGCTCGAGAAGATCGAGGCGCAGATGCGGACGCTGCAGACGCTCCGCGAGCGGATCCGCACGCGCCTTGCCACACTGCAACCGAACTGAGGAACGACGATGTCGAACATCACGCACGCCACCGACGAGACCTTCGAGGCCGACGTGTCCGGGCCGGGGCTCACCATCGTGGACTTCTGGGCCCCCTGGTGCGGGCCTTGCCGGATGATCGCGCCGGTGCTGGAGCAGGTCGCGGCCGAGCGCGGCGACGCGGTCCGGATCGTCAAGGTGAACTCCGACGATCACCCGCGGCTCAGCATGCGCTTCAACGTCCGCGGGATCCCGACGCTGCTCTTCTTCAAGGGCGGCCAGCCGGTCGGCCAGATCGTGGGCGCGGTCCCGAAGGCGACCATCGACCAGGCCATCGCGCAGGTGGCCTGAACGGCCCGCGAAACAGAAGCCCCGCAGCGGCGACCGCTGCGGGGCTTTGTCGTGCGTGGGCATCGCGCTCACGGCGCCCATTGGAACCGTTGGGGAACGTCCAGTCGGTCGTCGGTGTCGTTCGAGTTGTAGACCGGGCGTCCGTCGCGGGTCAGGACGATGAGCCCGCCGGTCGGCCAGGCAGTGGCGAGGTAGGTGCCGTCCGGCGAGGTCTGCAGTCCATCGACCCAGGTGGTCGCATCGGTGGCCCAGAGCGTCGTGCCGCCTCCGCCCGTTGCCGGCACCCGCACGACGGAAGACCGGAACAATGGCCCGGGATAGGTACGGTCCAGGAAGGCGATCGTCGAGCCCGACGGGTCCCACGCCGGGGAGGCATAGTAGTGTCCGCCGGCGGGCGCGATGATCGTGCGCACCGTCCCACTCGCGAGATCGACCGTCGCGACCCGGGAGGAGACCCCGGACCCGTCCAGGATGACGAGCGCGGCCGACCGGCCGTCCGGCGACCATTCGGGATCGACCGCGATGGTACCTGAGGATCCGTAGATCCGGCGGGCCCCGCTTCCGTCACGATCGACGACCCAGAGTTCCCCGGTGATGCTGTCGGCGCGGTGGGTATAGAGGATCGTTCGGCCATCGGGTGACCAATCAGCGCCGGCGTCGCCCGGACCGGGCGTGAGGACATGGACCGCTCCGCCCGACAGGACCGCGATCCGCGAGGTGCCGGCGTCGGCGTCGTAGAGCTGGAAGGCGTAGGCCGTGCCGTCGGGCGACCGGCGGGCCGCGTAT
>CAMLHU010000249.1 GCA_946479825.1 uncultured Gemmatimonadota bacterium | reverse complement strand
CGCATCGCGCGTCCGGCCGCCCCCCGCCGGCGGACGTCGGTCGCGTAAATATCCCCCGCCGGCACGGCGACCGTGTCGGTGATGAGCGGCGAGGACGGCGCCGCGGCGCCGGGCCGGGTGAGCACCGCCACCCGCGCGAGGGCCGCGATCCGGCCGGCCTCATGCCACTGGTCGAGCTCGCGCGCGGCGTCGGCGCCAAGGAGAAGGATAAACCGGCGCCCGGGTTCCCGCGCGGCGAGCGCGGCGAGCGTGTCCACGGTGTACGAGGGCCCCGGACGGCCGAGCTCGATCGGCTCCACCGCGAAACCGGGCTCCCCCGCCACCGCCAGCTGCAGCATCGCGAGCCGCGCCTCCGCCGGCGCCCCGTGGGTGCCGCGCTTGAACGGCTGCTCGCGCGCCGGGATGAACCGCACCTCGTCGAGCCCGAGCTGCTCCCGGGCGGCCCGCGCGACGATCAGGTGGCCGTGGTGGACGGGGTCGAACGAGCCGCCGAAGAGGCCGACGGGACGGTCGGTCACCGCGCCGTCTTGGACGTGGCCGGGGCCGGCGCGGCGGGCGCCGGGCACGCGTCGCCGATGCCGCCGGCCGACGGGTAGGTCCGCCGGAGGTAGCCGCAGGTCTCGGTGATGTCCTCCTGGTACCCGAGCTCGCGGTAGACGGCGACCAGCTTCAGCAGCGCGTCCGGCACCACCCGGCTCCGCGGATACGTGGCCACCACGTCCTTGAAGTAGATGATGGCCGAGTCCCACGCCTTGTACTTGAAGTAGAACAGCCCGGACTTGTACTCCTTCTCGGCCAGCAGATCCTCGAGCTGGCTCACCCGCCGGGTGGCGCGCCGGGCCGCCGAGGTGCCGGGATAGCGCGCCTCGAGCTCGTGGTAGGTCTGGATGGCGGTCTGGGCGTAGGTCGGGTCGAGCTCGGGCCGCCGCCAGAGGTCGGCGTACACGTCGCCCACCCGGAGCAGCGCCTCCGTGGCCAGGTCGTCGCCCGGCAGGTCGTCGGAGACGCGCCGGAACTCGCGCGCCGCCTGCAGGTGGCTGTGCATCGCGAAGTAGCACTCGGCGAGCTCGAACCGGGTCCGCGCGATGCGCGGGTCGCCCGGCGCGTATTCGAGGTTGAGCCGCTCGAACGCGGTGGCGGCGTCGGCCCACTTCCCGTGCCGGAAGAGCCCGTCCGCGCGGCGCCAGAGCGAGTCGAGCTGCGCGGTCGTGGCGGCCCCGGTGGTCTGGATCGGCGCCGGCTGGTTGGGACGCGCCTTGCCCCCCGCGGGGGCGCAGGCGGCGGCGAGCACGAGGGCGGCGGGGATCCACGCAAGACGGGGCATCAGGGCTTCCTGGCGGCGCTGTCGGCCGGACCGGCCGCGGCACCGAGGGCGTTGAGCTTGGCGGCCGCGGCGGTGCCGAGCGAATCTCCGGCGGGCCCCGCGGCCACGACCTGCTGGTAAGCGAGCGCCGCGCCGAGCACGTCGCCCTCGGCGAGGCGGAGGTCGCCGAGCCCGAGACGGGCGCGGCGCCCGGCGGGCCCGGTGGAGTCCGCCTTGATGACGGCGAGGAACGACTTCTCGGCGGCCCACGGCGGGCCCAGCGCCAGCGCCTGCGGGCCGCGCTGGAGGCCGCAGATGGCCACCCCCGACTCGGCGCGCGCGAGGAGCCGGCGGTCCTGGCTCCGGCGCGCGACCGACTGGAACGCGGCCATCGCCTGGTCGCACGCCGTGGTCTGCTGCAGCGCCGTCCCGTACATCACGAGCAGCGAGTCGGCCACGCCGGCGTCGGGGGCCGCGGCGATGGCGTACGGCAGCACCCACACCGCCTGGGTGGGGTCGAGGTCGCCCAGGCGCGCCAGCGCCAGCGCGTGCCGCGGCGCCAGCCGGTCGGGGGCGATATCGCGGAGCGCGGAGACCGCGGCCAGCAGCGCCGTGGCGTCGCCCGCGCGCTCCGCCGCCGTGGCCACGAGGTCGAGCCCGGTGGCCGCCTCGTCCAGCCGCGACGGGTCGTCGGCCACCATGTTGCGGTAGGCGTCGGCGGCCTCGCGGAAGCTCCGGTTGCGGAGCGCCGCCGCCCCTTCCTTGGCGTAGAGCCGCGCGCCGGGCTGCACGGTGAGCGCCGCCTGGTACTCGGCCAGGGCGGTGGGGAGGTCGCCCTTCTCGGCCGCCTGGTCGCCCAGCCGCTCGTGGTCGGTGCCGCTCGCGCCGCACGCCGCCGCCAGCAGCGCCGCGCCCACCAGCCAGCGCCGGGTCACTCGGCCGCCCGGTCGAGCATCGCCAGGTAGGCCTCGACCCGCGTGTTCTCCGGCTGCCGCTCCAGGCACGCCTTCCAGATGCCCCGCGCCCCCGCCGCGTCGCCCGCCAGGTAATGGGCCAGCCCGAGCGAGGCCTGCGCGTCCACGAACGACGGCCGCGCGGCGAGCACGGTCTCGAGCTCCTCGCGCGCCTCGAGCGGCTGGTTGGCCTCGAGCAGGAGCCGCGCCAGCCGGTAGCGCAGGTCGGCGAACGCCGGACCCAGCGCCACGGCGCGGCGATACTGCTCGATGGCCTCGGTCAGCGCCCCGACCTCGGCGTAGGCCTCGCCCAGCGCCGCGTGCTGGTTGGCGAGCCGCGCCGCCACGTGCGGGGTGAACCGCCCGGTCCCCGTGCCCTCCTGCGCCGCCGCCCGCCGGAAGCACTCCTCCGCCTCCTCGGTGCGGCCGAGCTGGTTGAGCACGAGCCCCCGGTGGATCAGCGCCTCGAGGTAGCGCGGGTTGAGGGCGAGCGCCCGGTCGAAGGCCTCGAGCGCCGGCGCCGGCTGGCCCAGCAGCGAGCGCGAGAGCCCGAGCAGGTGATGCGCGTCCGCGAACGCCCGGCCGGTGGCGAGCGCCTCCTCGAGGAGGTGCACCGCCCCGTAATAGTCCTGGAGCGCGAAGCGCTCGCGCGCGTCGCGGACCAGCCGCTCGGGGTTCGTGTCGGGGGTCACGCCAGGGCGTCCTTGAAGTACGCGATCGTCTTCCGCAGCCCTTCCTCGAGCGGCACCCGGGGCTCCCAGCCGAGCACCGCGCGCGCGACCGTGATGTCGGGCTGGCGCACCTTCGGGTCGTCGGTAGGAAGCGGCTGCTCCACGATCTTCGACCGCGAGCCGGTCTGCTGCAGCACCAGCTCCGCGAGCTGGCGCACCGTGAACTCGACCGGGTTGCCGACGTTGGTGGGGTCGGTCCGGTCGCTCTGGAACAGCCGGTAGATCCCGTCGACCAGGTCGGAGACGTAGCAGAACGAGCGGGTCTGGCTCCCGTTGCCGTACACCGTGAGCGGCTCGCCCCGGAGCGCCTGGACGATGAAGTTCGACACCACCCGCCCGTCGCGCGCGCGCATCCGGGGGCCGTAGGTGTTGAAGATCCGCACGATGCGCGTGTCCACCCCGTGGTAGCGGTGGTACGCCATCGTCATCGCCTCGGCGAAGCGCTTGGCCTCGTCGTAGACGCCGCGCGGGCCGACCGGGTTCACGTGCCCCCAGTAGGTCTCCGGCTGCGGGTGGACCTGCGGGTCGCCGTACACCTCGGAGGTCGAGGCCAGGAAGAACCGCGCCCCCTTGGCCTTGGCGAGTCCCAGCGCCTTGTGGGTGCCGAGCGAACCGACCTTGAGGGTCTGGATCGGGAGCTCGAGGTAGTCGATGGGGCTCGCCGGCG
>CAMLHU010000248.1 GCA_946479825.1 uncultured Gemmatimonadota bacterium | reverse complement strand
AGCGGGTGCCCGCTCACCGTGGATGCCATCGGCGTCGGGGCCGGGGTCGCCAGCGATCTGCGCGTTCACCACCACCGCCGCGTCCATGCCTTCAAGGGCAGTGGCGCGGCCCCGGCGCTCTACGATCCCACCGGCACCTTTGAGTTTGTCAACCGCCGCGCCCAGATGTACTGGCTGCTCCGGTTGCGCCTGCGGCCCGACCACCCGGAGCCGCTGGCGCTGCCGCCCGACGACCGGCTCCTGGGCGACCTCACCGCGCCGCGCTACAAGGATCAGTCGGGCCGGATTCTGGTAGAATCCAAAGACGAGTTACGCAAGGCCGAGCGGCTGGGCCGCTCGCCGGATGCTGGCGACGCGGTCGCGATGCTCTTCGCGCAAACCCTGGGCTATGCCGCCGCCCTGAGTGGCGCGAAGGTCATCAGCATCCCGAAACCCCAGGGTGCCCAGCGACAGGCCCACCGGCGGCGCTACGATCTCGCCTACTAGGAGGCCGCAATGGACGATCCCGGCACCCCGTTCACCATCCGGGAGATCACCGTCGCGCGCTCCGGCGTTGCCGTCCCACCGGCAACACTGGGCCGCGCAATGGAGCGGGCGCTGGCCCGGGTGCTCAGTGCCGAGTCTGACCGCCTGCTGACCGCCGCCCTGCTGGGCATCCCGGAGCAGGCACTCCGGGAGCGGCGCCTGACGGTAGCCGAGGCGCTGGCTGATGAGCAGGGACGGCAGCGCGCCCTGCCGGTCGCCCCGGGGGCGGCACTCCTGGTGGAGGACGATCAATGAGTACGAACGGCACGGCCCCCGACGCGCTCTTGCAATCCGGCAATGTGCTCCCGGTCGCCCCGGTCGCCCCGCTCAAAGAAGTCGGCAGCACCGGTCTGAAAGCCTGGGGCGGCATCGTCCGCGAGGACAGCAACCCGGAGTTTTCCGGCGTCCGCTGGCTCAACACCCTGCGCCGGATGAGCGAGGGCGACCCGGTCGTCGGGGCGATGCTGCTGGCGGTCAAACTCTTCATCCGCCAAGCGGAACGCACCATCGAGCCGCGCCGCAAGAAAGCTAGCGCCCGCCGCGCCGCCACCTTCGTCCAGGAATGCTTTGACGATCTCGATCTCTCCTTCGACATCACCCTGGGTGAGATTTTGGATATGCTCATCCCAGGCTGGTCGTTCTTCGAGCTCTGTTATAAAGAGCGGCGGGGGCCGCGCCCGCGCCGCCGCACCATTGGCGGTGTCACCTCCTTCCCGCCGTCCTCTAAATACAATGACGGCAAGATCGGCTGGCAGAAGTTCGCGGTGCGCGCGCAGGAAACCCTCTATCGCTGGGTGTTTGACGAGCACGGCGGCGTCCAGGCGTTCGAACAACTCGCCCCCCCGACCTACCAGCTGGTCCAGATTCCCATCGAGAAGGCGCTCCTCTTCAACCCCGAGACCCGCAAGAACAACCCGGAGGGCCAGACGCCGCTAAAAAATGCGTGGCGGCCCTGGTACATGAAGCGGCAACTGGAGCAGATCGAGGCGATCGGCGTCGAGCGTGACCTCAATGGCTACCCGCTGGGTTGGGCGCCCGCCGAGTGGTTCCGCGACGACGCCACCGACGACGAAAAGGCGGCGCTCCAGCTCTTCGTGGACTTCGTCACCAATGTGCGCCGCGACCAGTCCGAAGGCGCGGTGCTGCCCAAAGCCATCGATCCGACCACCAAAGAAAACCTGATGGACTTCTCGCTGATTACCTCTGGTGGCCGGCGCTCCTTCGACACCGAAGCGATCATCGCGCGCTATGACCAGCGCATTGCCCTCACCATGATGGCCGATTTCCTCCTCATCGGCCACGAACGGGTCGGCTCCTACGCCCTCTCTGCGACCAAGTCCGACCTCTTCACCAAAGCACTCGATACCTGGGCGGCCGCAGTCGCGGAAGTGTTCAACCGCTTCGCCATCCCGCGCCTGTGCGATCTGAACAACATCGCCCCGGCCGACTACCCCACCCTGCACTTCGGCAACGTGCGCGAGGTCAGTCTCCAGGTCTTGGGCCAGTTTCTCGCCCAGGCCAAGAGCGCCGGGATGCCGCTCTTTCCGTCGCGCAGTACCGAGGACGCGCTCTACCGGCTGGCGGGCCTGCCGGTGCCCCCGGAGAATGACCGCCCGGACGCCACCACTACCACCGCGCCAGCCGACTCAACCACGCCACCCCCTATGCCTGACGGCCCGGGCACCCCGGATCAGGCACCCGAGGAGCAGAATGCGACCGGCGATCAGAACGTGGCCCCCGCCCCCGCCGACCGGGGCGCCTGAGACGCCTGCCGAGGCCGAACACCGGCTGCTCGGCGTGATGCGCGACTCGCTCTATGCGATCAACCGCTGCATCGAGAGCGCCCCGGCGCTGGAGCAGAGCCGGCTGGCTCCGCTCACGCGGACCATGCGTGGCTCCTTCTATCGCATCATCCGCGAAATCGAAGCGGCCGAGGGTATCGCGCCCGCGCCGCCACGGTCTTGACAATAATCCGGCCAGCTGCTAGGCTCAGGTCCAACAATCCACGGTAGCCCCGAGTGGTTGCCACCGCTGACCCGTCGCCGGTTGCTCTGACCCCGGCCACTGGTCGCCGGTGGCCCTTTTTATGGGAGCAGACATGGCTGGTTTACTCGTCAGTGCCCACCAGACGATTCTGCCGATTCCGCACGCCACCACCCGCCCCCCCGTCATCCGCGCCGACTGGCTCATCACCCGCCGTCCGTGGGCGATGACCACCGACGCCCTCAGTGGGATGCTCGCCATCGCCACGCGGAGCCGCCTCGCCCCGGCCGACCTCACGGCCCTGGAGAGCCAGCTCGGTCATCCGCTGGCGAACACCCACGTCGTCACCGTCCGCGATGGGATCGCCACCATCCCGGTGGACGGCCCCCTCTTCCGGCGCGCCGATATGTTCTCCAAAATCAGCGGCGCGACCGACCTCGAAACGCTCGCCCTGGACCTCACCACCGCGAAACTGGAGCCGACGGTACGGGGCATCCTCCTCCATATCAACTCCCCCGGGGGCGAGGTGGACGGCGTGCATGAACTGGCGGCGATGATCCGCGCCGCCGCCGCAGTCAAGCCGGTCGAAGCCTATATCGCCGGGACGGGCGCCTCCGCCGCCTACTGGCTGGCGTCCGCCGCCGAGAAGATCACCCTGGACGCGACCGCTTGGGCCGGCAATATCGGCGTCATCGCCTTCATCCCCAAGGACGATGGTCCCGGGGCGGATGGTGCACGCGAGTATGTCCGCTTCGTGGCAACCCGCTCACCCAAGAAGCGCCCTGACCCGGTCGCCGTGGAGGGCGCGGAGCAAATTCAAGGCGTCATCGATCAGGTCGCGGACGTCTTTATCGCGGACGCGGCCCGCTACCGGGGCATGAGTGAGGACGAGCTGGTCGCCGCCGGTGACGATGGCTGGGTCCGCATCGGGCAAGCGGCGGTCGAGCACGGCCTCGCAGATGCGGTTGGCTCGTATGAGAGCACCCTGGCGGCGCTGGCGGAGCGCGCCGCCCCGGCGACTGCTCCCGGCCCGACCGCGCTGCGCCCGGTAGACCGTACCGCTGCGTCCAGCCGCCCGACCACCGTGGTCAGCGGACGATCATTCGCAATTGCCAGAGGAGGCATCATGGCACAGCACGACACCCCCACGATCACCGACCAGCTGGCGGACAGCGCCATCCCC
>CAMLHU010000247.1 GCA_946479825.1 uncultured Gemmatimonadota bacterium | reverse complement strand
CGGCGCCGCCAGATGTCGGAGGTTCCGCTGTCGTCGAGGGCGGTGTAGATGACCGACTTCCCGTCGGGCGACCAGGTGCCGTCCGCGGCGCCCCGGGGTTCGAAGGTGAGCCGCGACAGCGCGCCCGTCGTGAGCGACCTGATCCACACGTTGTCGGTGGCGCCCTGCAGCATGTCGAACGCCACGGCCCGGCCGTCGGGCGAGAGGTTCACCGTGGGGTGGAGGCCCGGGGTGAAGGTCAGCCGAGGGGTGAGCGGCGCCACCCTGCTGTTGCGGTCCACCGTGACGAATTCGATGGAGCCCTCGCTGCCGCCGTTCGCGCCGCGCACGTAGGCCAGGGTGCCTTCGGGGGAGATGGCCAGGTCGGCCGATCCCAGCGCCTTGACGCCGACGCCGTCGAAGAGGGTGACCGACGGCCCGGTGATGCGCAGGGCGTCCTGGTCGAAGGGCGCGGCGAGCACCGCGCCGTCGGCGCGAAGGTACACGAGGTAGCCCGCGACGTAGCGGGCCAGGAGCCCCTTCACGAGGGCGTGCCGGGCGTTGGTGCGGAGGTCGACGGCCATCACGTCGAAGTCGGCCGCGTCGGTGTTCCGGCGCCGCCGGTACAGCAGCGCGTGTCCGTTGGGGAGCGCCGCGGGCCAGGCGTAGCCGATCTCGCCGGCCGCGGAATCGAGGGCGACGGCGAGCTGGGGCGTGCCGCCGCCCGCGGGGACCCGGCTCAGGCCGCCCGGGGAGTCCTCGTAGATGTATCCGTCGGTGCTCCACGCGCCGCCGCCCGCGGACTGGGCGCCCATCGTGGCGAGCGTGGTGGCGGGCCCGCCGGCGACCGGTACCGCCCTGAGTTCGAACTGCATCCCCATGGAGAACGCGATCCGGTCGCCGGTGGGCGAGAAGAACGGATCCAGGCCCCCCTCGGTCCCGGGGATCGGCGTCGCGTCGAGCCGGTCACGGTCGCGGAGCCAGAGCTGCGTTCCCTGTCCGGTGTCGGCGCCGACGTACACCAGCTTCGAACCGTCGGGGGAGATCGCGACGTTGACGCCGATCACCCCTGACCGGATCTCCTGTCCCGGGGCCATCCCGAGCGCGTAGCGGCGGATCGGGCGCGCCGGGGCCGGCCGCAGCCATCCCCACAGCGCGAGCGCCGCCAGCACCACGAGGCCCGCACCGAGGGCGGCCACGGCCCACCGGGAGCGCGGCCCCGACGCGCCGCGGGCGGCACCCGCGCTGGTGGCGGTCGCGCGGAAGCCCGGATCCGAGAGCGCCTCCGCGAAGGCCCTGGCGGACTGGAACCGGTCGGCGGGGAGCTTCTCCAGGGCGCGGGCCACCGCGGCCGCGACGTTCGGGGGCACCGACTTCCGGTACGCCGTGACCGGCTGCGCCGGCTCGGCGATGATCTTCATGATGATCTGCTGCGCGCTCGCCCCGGTGTGCGGCGGGTTCCCGGTGAGCATCTCGTAGAGCATGCTCGCCAGGGAGTAGATGTCGCTCCGCCCGGTGATCTCCTTGTCGGCGGTGGCCTGCTCGGGGCTCATGTAGTGCGGGGTGCCGAGCGACATCCCGGTCTCGGTCATCCGGCCGCCGGCCGCAGCCGAGAGCGCGAGCGCGATCCCGAAGTCGGCCACCATCGGGCGGCCGTCGTGGAGCAGGATGTTCTCCGGCTTGATGTCGCGGTGGATCACGCCGTGGCGGTGGGCGTAGTCGAGGGCGTCGGCCACGGCCACGGCGATCTTCACCGCCTCGTCGATGCCGAGCTGGGTCTCGCGGTTGAGCGTATCGCGGAGGGTCTCGCCCTCCACGTAGGGCATCACGTAGTACAAGAAGGCCGCTGGTCGTTGGTCATTGGTCCCTTCATTGGTCAGTGGCGTCGCTGCGCCCTGCCCATCGACCAACGACCAACGTCCATCGACCGTCACGGACCCCGAATCGAACAGCGGCAAAATGTGCGGATGCTGGAGCTGGGCGGTGGTCTTGATCTCCACCACGAAGCGCTCGGCGCCGATGACTGCGGCGAGTTCCGGCCGCAGCACCTTGACCGCGACCTTGCGGTCGTGCCGGGTGTCGTGGGCCAGGTACACCGTGGCCATGCCGCCCTGCCCAAGCTCGCGTTCGATGCGATAGCGGTCGTTCAGGGCCGCGCGCAGGCGCTCGATGAGGCCGGACATCTCGTTGTGGTGAGGGGGAAGGACGCGCCGAAAGCCGGCACCGTCCTGCTCAAGTATACCCGTTCGAGGCCGCCGGGCGAGTCCCGGCCGGGGGATGGCACAACCGACCCGGGGGCGCCATACTGAGTCAGCCCCCCGTCTTTGCCTTCCTTTAATAGGTGGTCCTCGTGTTCCGTCCCGTCCGCCTCCTGATCGTCGCCCTCGCCTGCGCGTCCACGGCCGCCGCCCAGGCGCCCAGCACCTTCGCCGAGATGCACTGGCGCCAGATCGGGCCGCCGCGCGCGGGCCGGGCCCGCGCCCTGGCGGGGGTGCCGAGCCGGCCGAGCACCTTCTACGCCGGCTTCGACAACGGCGGCGTCTGGCGGACCACCGACTACGGCTCCACCTGGCAGCCGCTCTTCGACGCGGAGCCGACCGGCTCCATCGGCGCCATCGCGGTGGCGCCTTCGAACCCCGACATCCTCTACGTCGGCACCGGCGCCGGGATCATCCGCCCCGACCTCTCCACCGGCGACGGCGTGTACAAGTCCACCGACGGCGGGAAGACCTGGTCCCACCTGGGTCTCGACCAGACCCAGATGATCGCCCGCATCGCCGTGGACCCGACCGACCCGCAGCGGGTGTTCGTCGCGGCGCTGGGCCATCCGTACGGCCCGAACGCCGACCGCGGCGTCTTCCGCTCCACCGACGGCGGCGCCACCTGGCAGAAGGTGCTGTACAAGGACGAGTACACCAGCGCCAACGACGTGGTGCTCGATCCGTCGGACCCGAACACCGTCTACGCCGCGCTCTGGCAGCAGCAGCAGAGCTTCCGCGAGGGCGACGAGTTCGGCGGGGCGGGGAACGGCATCTACAAGTCCACCGACGGCGGCACCACCTGGACCCACCTGACCGACGGCCTGCCCGACGCGATCGAGGCCAATCTCGCCGTCGCGCCGAGCGAACCGAACCGGGTGTACGCGATGGTGGCGGGCGTGGCGCCCGCCGGGGTCAAGGACAAGGGCGACCCCACCACCGGCGTCGTCGGGCTCTACGTCTCCACCGACCGCGGCGCGCACTGGGCCGGCGTGGACGCCCCCGGCGTGCCCACCGACAGCTCCGCGCCCGCGGACCCTCGGCCGCTCGCGCGGATCGGCGGCGGCGACCTCCCGCCGATCACGGTGGACCCCAAGGACCCGAACGTGGTCTACAGCGCGTCGGTGGTCCTCTGGCGCACGACCGACGGCGGCCACACCTGGGCCGCGGTGCGCGGCGCCCCCGGCGGCGACGACTACCAGGGCACCTGGGTCAACCCGAACGACACCGACATCCTCTTCGCCGTCTCCGACCAGGGCGCGGTGGTCTCGGCCAACCGCGGCGCGTCGTGGAGCAACTGGTACACCCAGCCCACCGCGGCGATGTACCACGCGACCACCGACAACGCGTTCCCGTATCGGGTGTGCAGCGGCCAGCAGGACTCGGGGTCGGGGTGCGTGGACAGCAGGTCGATGGACGGCGAGATCACCTTCCACGACTGGCATCCGGTCAACATCCAGGAGTACGG
>CAMLHU010000246.1 GCA_946479825.1 uncultured Gemmatimonadota bacterium | reverse complement strand
CGGTGGCCCCGGCCGACCTGCAGCAGACCGACACCTACTTCGTGGTGGCGCACTTCCACTACGTGCTCTTCGGCGGGTCCATCTTCGCGCTCACTGCGGGCGCGTACTACTGGTTCCCGAAGATGTTCGGGCGGATGCTCGACGAGCGGCTCGGCAAGGTCCACTTCTGGCTGATGCTCATCGGGTTCAACCTCACGTTCTTCCCGATGCACTTCCTCGGCCTGAACGGGATGCCGCGCCGGATCTACACCTACCCGTCGGGGCTCGGCTTCAGATTCTGTAACTCCGCGGCCACCGCCGGCACGCTGATCATCGGCCTCTCGTTCATGGTATTCCTGATCAACATCCTGAAGACCTGGCGGAACAAGCCGGCCCAGCCGGTCCCGGCCGACCCGTGGGACGGCGCCACCCTCGAGTGGGCCATCCCCTCGCCGCCGCCGCCCCACAACTTCGACCAGATCCCCGTGGTCGAAGGCCGGGATCCGCTCTGGGCCATGAAGGCCAAGGCCGGCGGCACGCTCCCCGAGCCCGCCCGCGGCACCGGCGCCGGCATCCACATGCCGCCGCCCAGCTTCTGGCCGATCCTCGCGGCGCTCGGCATCCTGATCTTCTTCGTCGGCTTCCTGATCGGCGTCAAGCTGCCGGTCATCCTCGCCGGCGGCCTGCTGCTGCTCATCTCCATCTACGGCTGGGTCTTCGAGCCCGTCGAGTGACCCTTCGGAGAACGACGTGACCCACGACGCCGCCCACGCGATGCATCCGCCGACTTCGACCGGACTCGACAGCCGGAAGCTGGCCATCTGGACCTTCATCGGGTCGGAGTGCCTCTTCTTCGCCTCGCTGATCTCGACCTACGTGATCTACCGGGGCCAGGACCTGGCCCGCTTCGGCGCCGCGTATACCGGCCCGACCCCGGCCAACACGCTCGAGATCTCGCTCGTCACCTTCGGCACCGCGCTGCTGCTGTTCAGCTCGTTCTTCGTGGTGCTGGCGCTGAACGGCCTGCAGCACAACCGCCGCGGCCAGTTCCTGACGTTCCTGGGCCTCACCATCCTGTGCGGGCTCTTCTTCGTCGGGATGCAGGTGTACGAGTTCACCCACTTCGTGCACGAAGGCCTGACGATCCACACCAACCTGTTCGGGGCCAGCTTCTTCACCCTGACCGGGTTCCACGGCACCCACGTGTCGGTGGGCGTGCTCTGGCTGATCACGCTCTTCATCCTGGGGCTCCGCGGCAAGCTGACCCCGGAGAAGGCGCTCAACCTCGAGATCGCCGCGCTCTACTGGCACTTCGTGGACGTGGTCTGGATCGTGATCTTCCCCGTCGTCTACCTGATGAAGTGAGGGGACCGACCCGATGAACGCGCACGCCGCCGCCCCCGCCGGGGACGCCGCCCACCCGGGGTGGAAGATGTACACCGGGATCGCGCTGATCCTGTTCGCCCTCACCGCCCTCGAGGTGGTGACGTACTCGATCCACGACGGCTCGATCCAGACGTCGCTCGCCTCGTTCGTGGACCCGATCTTCATCCTGCTCCTCGTGGTGCTCTCGGCGGCCAAGTTCGCGCTGGTCGCGATGTTCTACATGCACCTCAAGAACGACAGCCGGCTCTTCAGCGGCGTGTTCGTCTTCCCGATCATCATCGCCTGCGTCGTGATCATCGCCCTCTTCGCGCTGTTCACGTACAATCGGGGGCTGCAGCACCTGGTTTCGTGAGCGGTGAGCGGTAAGCAGTGAGCGGGCTGCCGGACGCGATGGCTTCTGGCAGCCCGCTCGCTTGCACAACCATCGGCCGTTTCCCGCTCACCGCTGTCCTCACCCCCTGACCGTCTCTCCGTGCCCGCCTCACCCCCTGACCCCCTCTCCGTGAAACGGAGAGGGGGAACGCGCGTGCACACAACGCCGTTCCCCCGTACGCCTGCCCGCTCACCGCTTACCGCTCACCGCTGTCCTCACCCCCTGACCCCCTCTCCGTGAAACGGAGAGGGGGAACGCGCATCCACACAATGCCGTTCCCCCGCACGTAGCCCCGCTCACCGCTCACCGCTTACCGCTCACCGCTGTACTCACTCCGCTACCACACCCGCGATGGTCGTCTCCGGGCCGTCGAGCTCGGCCAGGATGGCCTCTTCCTCCCGCTCGAACCCCGCCAGGTCGAAGGGCTGCGGCGCCAGCGCGGCATATTCGGGGAATCGGAACCGGATCGGGCAGGCGTTGTCGAGGTCGCCCTGCGGGGTCCGCATCCCGAGCCCCATCATCCGGCACACCGCCGGGCGCCAGGCGTAGAGCTCGCAGCTCCCGTCGGCGCCGAGCAGGGGGCAGGGCTCGTCGGCGAGGGCGTCGGCCAGCTCGTCGAACTCGTCCTCGCCGAGGTCGGCCACGTCGTACGGCGGGCCCCAGTCGGGAAAGAGCTCCCGGAACCGCCGCAGCAGCGCCTGCGCTCGCTGCCGGGCCGCTTCCCGGCGGTCCGCGGGCAGCGTGGCGAGCCCCGCCCTGAGCAACGCGGCGTCGGCGGCCGAGATGTCGAACGGCCCGTGACAACAGGCGGTGCACCCCATCCGGCAGGGGATCACCCCGGGGTGCCGCGCCGCGGCCTCCTCGGCCCAGCGGTCGAGCCGGCCGAGCAGTGCCTGGTAGCGGGCGACCAGGTCCGCTTCAGGCACGGGCCCGCCAGGCGGCCGCGGCGAGCGAGGCCCAGCCGGCCAGGTAGCAGAGGCCGCCGAGCGGCGTGATGGCGCCGAGCCAGCGGACCCCGGTGAGGGCGAGGGCGTAGAGGCTCCCCGAGAAGAGCACGGTGCCCGCCACGAAGAGCCATCCCGCGGCGGTGGCGGCCCCCGGTCCCCAGCGGCCGACGGCCCACGCTACCGCAAAGAGGGCCAGGGCGTGGTACATCTGGTAGCGTGCCCCCGTCTCGAAGACCTCGAGCAGGTCGGGGGCCAGCCGGGCCCGGAGGGCGTGGGCGCCGAACGCGCCCGCCGCGACCGCAAGGCCGGCGAGGAGGGCGCCAAGTGTGGCGAAGGTCTTTTCCATGGTGACCGAAAGTTATACCGGCGCTGGCCGGTCGGGCCGGGTTAGGCCATAATACTTCATGCTCTGGCAACTTCCCTGACGACGAGCCGACGTGGACCTCGTGCCTGACCCTGCCGACCCGGCCGCCGCGGCCGGCCGACGCCTCGCCCTCCAGCTTCTCGCGCTCAGCGCGGTGTGCTGGTGGGGGGTCGGCATCCCGTTCTCCTGGTCCTGGTGGCTGCTGAACGACCATCAGCTGAGCTGGGTGCTGATCTGCTACGGGTGGGAGGTGCCGGTGGTCGGGTGGGCCGGGGCGGTGCTCGTGCCCTGGCTCGAGTGGCGCCGGCGGATCGGGCTGGTCCGGGGCGGCGACCGGCGCGCCGCCGTCGCGATGGCGACCTTCCCCCGGTTCACAGGGCTCGCGGCGTTCCTCACCAGCGCACTGGGCTATCTGGCCGGCGCGATCCAGCTCCGGGTCTTCGCGGACCTCCCGTACATTGAGGCCGCCAAGATCATGATCCAGGGTCCGGTGCTCGGCGCCCTGCTGGGCGTCGTCGGCTATCTCGCGGCCGAGTCGGCGGTCCGGAGGGCCGAGCTGCCGCCGGTCGAGCCGTCACGCGGCGGGCTGTACCGGCGTTGGCTCGCGATAGCCACGACGCGCGCCCACCGCCGAAGCACCCCCCACGTTCTTATCGGCCAGACC
>CAMLHU010000245.1 GCA_946479825.1 uncultured Gemmatimonadota bacterium | reverse complement strand
CGGGTGTTGATGATCGGGTTGGCGGGGTTGTTGTTGACGTCGGCCACCGGCGCGAAGGCGAGGCCGATGCCGACCGCGCGGCCTTCGAGCGCGGTGATGCGCCCCATCTCGTAGGCGTCGAGCTCCCGGCCCGTCGCGCCCACGCCCATATTGGTGGGGAAGGGCGTCCCGCCGACGAAACGGCCGGCCGTGCCGGCCTCGAGGTCGGAGGCGATGAGGAGCGGAAGCGCGCTCCGCCGCTGCAGGTAGTTGAGCTTGGCCGCGATGTCGAGCGGCGAGCCGACCGAGACGATGATCCCGCCCACCTGCAGCGAGTCCACCCAGCCTGCGGCGCGCGCCAGGGCCGAGTCGTCGAAGGCCTGGTAGGCGCCGGCCACCCACGGGATCACCAGCTGGGCCAGCTTCTGCCTCGGCGTGAGCTCGTCGAGCAGCGCCTCGACGTCCACCCGGCCGTCGGGCGCGTGGCGCACGGCGGGGGGGACCTCGACCGGGGGCGGGAGCGGCAGCTCCTCGGGCACCGGGGGGGCGGGTACGTTGGCCGCGCACGCGGCGCAGACCAGGGCGACGACAAGGAGACGCGACGGATGCGGAAGCACGGGCAGGTCGGGTTCGGGGTGATCGTGGCCGCGCTCGCGGCCTGTGCGCCGGGGCGGCCGTCGGTGGCGCCGGCGCCGGTGGCCGTGCGGCCGGGGGTGGACGTCCTGCTCGGCGACAGCGCGGCGCTGGTGCGCGGGCGGCGCGTGGGGCTCGTGACCAACCAGGCCGGCGTGGACGCCACGGGCACCGGCGACGTCGAGCGGCTGCGGGCGGCGGGCGTGGACCTCGTGGCGCTCTTCAGCCCCGAGCACGGCTTCCGCGGCACCGCGGATCCCGGCGCCGCGGTCGCATCCACCACCGACCCGGCCACCGGTCTCCCAATCTACAGCCTGTACGGTCGCACGCGCGCCCCCGCGGACTCGGTCCTCCGCCGGCTCGACGTGATGCTGGTGGACCTGCAGGACGCGGGAGCCCGGTACTACACCTACCTCGCCACCACGGTGGACGTGATGCGGGCCGCGGCCCGCGCCGCGATCCCGGTGGTGGTACTCGACCGGCCCAATCCGATCGGCGGCCTGGTGCAGGGCGACGTCCTCGACACCGCGTGGTCGTCGGACGTCGGGCTCCTCGCCGTGCCGATGCGCCACGGGATGACGCTCGGCGAGCTCGCCCGTCTCGCTAGGGCTGACCTCGGGCTCACTACCGACCTCAAGGTGATCCCGGTGGCGGGGTGGGACCGGCGGGAGGCCTTCGACGGCACCGGGCTCCCGTTCGTGCCGCCGAGCCCCAACCTCCCCACGCTCGAGAGCCTGTTCCATTACCCCGGGCTCTGCCTGTTCGAGGGGACCGACCTGTCGGTGGGGCGGGGGACCGACGCGCCCTTCGAACAGGTCGGCGCGCCGTGGCTCGACACGGCGGCCGTCCTCACCCGCCTGCGGGCCGCGCACCTGCCGGGGGTGAGCTTCCGCGGCACCACGTTCACGCCGACGCGGCCGGGGGACGGAAAGTACGCCGACACCCTGCTGCGGGGCATCCGGCTGCACGTGACCGATCGGGCCACCTACGATCCGACCGCCACGGCCGTGTACCTGCTCTCGGTGCTGCGGGCGGTGCACCCGAGGCAGTTCGCCTTCGTGCCCCGCCAGTTCGACCGCCTGGCCGGGGGGGACGCTCTCCGTCGGGCCCTCGAGCGGGGGGAGCCCCCCGGCGCCATCGTGCGGGGGTGGGATCCGGCGCTCCGGGCCTTCCTGGCCCGGCGCCGGGCGGCGCTGCTCTACCCTACCGACCCCCTGCATTAGCGGTTCTCTTGTCGGCCGGCCCAGCGGGGGCCGCCGGGGGTGCGCGGAATTGCCCTAAAGTATTCTGGCGGTTATTCTTCGCAGCTCCGCCCGGACCCCCTGGCGGAGGGGCGGTGTCCCCCGGAATCAAGGAAGCGCGCGCGTTGAAGCTGGTGCCTGCCGTCGCCGAGCGGACGTACTACGGGATGGTGCGTCCCGCCGTGGACCTCCTGGTCCGGGCGCGCATCCGTCCCAACCTGATCACGACGATCGGGACGGCGGTGGTCATCGCGTCGGCGGTCTGCTTTGCCGTGGGGGAGATCCGGTGGGGGGGCTTCCTGCTGCTCCTGAGCGGCGTGGCCGACACGCTGGACGGTCAGGTGGCCCGCGGGGGCAACATGGCCACCCGGTTCGGGGCCTTCTACGACTCCACGCTCGACCGGGTCGGCGACGGCGCCACCTTCATCGGGATCGCGATCTACCTCCTCAACGCGCCCGACGTGGCGTGGCGCGAGGCGGCGGTCCTGCTGTGCATGGTCGCCATCCTGAGCGCGCTGCTGGTGTCGTACGCCCGCGCCCGGGCGGAGGGGATCGGGGTGGACTGCAAGGTGGGGATCGCGCAGCGGGCGGAGCGGATCGTGGGGCTGGGCCTCGCGTCGCTCCTGGTCGGCGCCGGCCCGCGCGGCCTCGTGCTCGAAGTGATCGTGGCCCTGCTCGCGGTGGCCTCGGTGGTCACCGTGGTGCAGCGGTTCGTGTATGTCTATCGCCGGACGGAGGGCGCGCAGGCCTCGTGACCGTGGCCACCGCGACTTCGACCGACCTGCGGAAAGGATGATGGCAGTGGATCAGGCAGCCCGAAAGATCGCGCCCGCCCAGGGCAAGCTCGGCGTGCTGTGCGTCGGCCTGGGTGCGGTGGCCTCCACGTTCATCGCCGGCGTCGAGCTGGCGCGGAAGGGGAAGGCGCAGCCGATCGGGTCGCTCACGCAGATGGGGACCATCCGGCTCGGCAAGCGGACCGACGCGCGGACCCCGCTCATCAAGGACTTCGTGCCGCTCGCGGCGCTGGACGACCTCGTCTTCGCCGCGTGGGACCCGGTCCCCGACAACGCCTACGAGGCCGCGGTGCACTGCGGCGTGCTCGACCGCCACGAGCACATCGAGGCCATCGCGCCGTTCCTGAAGAGCATCGTCCCGATGCCGGCCGTGTTCGACCAGCACTTCGTCAAGCGGCTCGAGGGGAAGAACGTCAAGAAGGGCAAGACCAAGCGCGACCTCGCCGAGCAGCTCCGGCAGGACATCCGGGACTTCAAGGCCAAGCACAAGCTCGACCGGATGGTGATGGTGTGGTGCGCCTCGACCGAGGCGTTCCTCCAGCCCGGGCCGGCGCACCAGACGCTGGCGGCGTTCGAGAAGGCGATGGAGGCCAACGACCCGACCATCGCGCCCTCGATGCTCTACGCCTACGCGGCCATCATGGAAGGCGTCCCGTACGCCAACGGCGCGCCGAACCTCTCCTGCGACTTCCCGGCGCTCGAGCAGCTGGCGATCGACAAGGGCGTCGCGATCGGCGGCAAGGACTTCAAGACCGGCCAGACCCTGATGAAGACCGTGCTCGCGCCGATGTTCAAGGCGCGGATGCTCGGCGTGTCGGGCTGGTACTCGACCAACATCCTCGGCAACCGGGACGGCGAGGTCCTCGACGACCCGGACAACTTCAAGACCAAGGAAGAGTCGAAGCTCGGCGTGCTGGAGTACATCCTCCAGCCCAAGATGTATCCCCAGCTGTATTCCAAGATGTACCACAAGGTGCGGATCAACTATTACCCGCCCCGGGGGGACAACAAGGAAGGCTGGGACAACATCGACATCTTCGGGTGGCTCGGCTACCCGATGCAGATCAAGGT
>CAMLHU010000244.1 GCA_946479825.1 uncultured Gemmatimonadota bacterium | reverse complement strand
CACGCGGGTGGTGTATGCCTTGACCACGCCGAGCACGCCGTCGATGGCGGTGGGGCCGATGCCCGCCCCCGTCGCGGCGCCGCCGGCGGTCGTGTTGCTGCTGGTCACGAACGGGTAGGTGCCGTGGTCCACGTCGAGCAGCGCCCCCTGCGCCCCCTCGAGCAGCACCCGCTTTCCGCCCCGGAGCGCCCGGTGCACCGTAAGCCCGACGTCCACGGCGAGCGGCACCAGCCGGGGCGCCAGCCGTTCCAGCAGCGCCACGTGCTCGTCGGCCGAGGCCTGCTCGGCGGAGCCCAGCATCGCGAGCACCCGGTTGGCGCGCTCCACCCGTTCGCGCACCCGCTGGGTGGCGCCGGCGAGGTCGGCGAGGTCGCCGACCCGGATGCCGCGCCGGCCGTACTTGTCCTCGTAGGTCGGCCCGATCCCCCGCCCCGTCGTGCCGATCTGCTGGCTCGACTCGTTGGCCTTGTCGATCAGCTTGTGGTACGGGAGCACCAGGTGAGCCCGGTCGGAGACGCGGATCCGCGCGAGCGCGTCGATCTTCCGCTCGTGCAGCGCGTCCACCTCGGCGAAGAAGGTCTCCGGGTCGAGCACCACCCCGTTCCCCACCAGGCAGGTCACCCGCGGATGCAGGATCCCCGACGGGATCTGCTGGAGGATGAAATGCTCCTCCCCGATCACGACGGTATGGCCGGCGTTCGCGCCCCCCTGGTAGCGGACCACCACGTCCGCCTGCTCGGCGAGCACGTCCACCAGCTTGCCCTTGCCCTCGTCGCCCCACTGGGCGCCGACGACCACCACGCAATGATGCTTCGGATCGAACATCGCCCCACCCCCAGCAAAAAGGCCCCTCGCGGGGCCTGTGGATCCTTGGGTGAAAGCTAGCGGCCGCGGCCGGAGGGGTCAATCGCCGCCGCCGGCCCCCGCCCCCGCCCCGGTCATCCGGGCCAGGTCGGGCTCGGTGAGCGCCGCGCGGGCGGTCTCCACCGCCACCAGCTCCTGCTCCACCAGCTCGTCGAGATGCTGGCCGAAGGTCTGCATCCCGTATTCCTCCCGGCCGCGGATCATCTCCACCTTGAGGTCCTCGATCCGCACCGGGTCGCGCAGGACCTCCCGGATCCGCTGGGTGCAGAGCATCACCTCGAGCGCCGCCACCCGCCCGGTCCCGTCCTTCCGCGGGAGCAGCCGCTGGGCCACCACCGCCTGGAGCGCCTCCGAGACCCGCACCCGGCCGATCTCCCGCTCCTCGGGCGGGAAGAGCGAGAACAGCCGCTTGACCGTCGAGACCACGTCGGGGGTCGGCATCATCGAAATGACCAGGTGCCCCTCCTCGGCCCCCTTGAGCGCGAGGTCCATGATCTCGCGGTCGAGGATCCCGCCGATCACCAGCACGTCGGGGTCCTGGCGCAGCGCGGCCCGGAGCCCCACCGCGTACGACTCGGTGTCCACGCCGACCTCGCGCTGGGTCACCGAGCAGTTGATGTCGCGGTGGAGATACTCGATCGGGCTCTCGAGCGTCACCACGTGCTTCTGGAACGTCTGGTTGATGTGGTGGACGATCGCCGCCACCGTGGAGGTCTTGCCGCTCCCGGTGACGCCGGTGACCAGGATGAGCCCGCGTTCGGCCTCGGCCACGCGCCGGATCACCGGCGGGAGACCCAGCGACTCAAAGGTGGGGAGCGTGAACGGGATGACCCGCATCACGATCATGAACGACGAGCGCTGGCGCAGGATGTTGACCCGGAACCGGCCCACGCCGGGCATCCCCCACGAGCAGTCGTAGTCCTTGATCCCGTCGAGCGCGTCGCGCTCGGCATCGCCGGGGATCAGCTTGAGCGCGATCGCCCGGGTCTGGGCCGGGGTCAGGCGCTGCTTGGTGAGCGCCACCAGCTTGCCGTTCACCCGGGCGCGGACCACGTCGCCGGCCTTGATGTGGAGGTCGGAGGCGCCGCGCTCGACCGCCGCCTTGATGATCTTCTCGATCCCGGCGCCCTGCCCGGCGTCGCTCATGGCTTCCCTCCGGCCCCTGCGGGGGGCAGGAATCCCATCCGGTCCTTGACCTCGCGGATCGTCTCCTGCGCCTGCGCGCGCGCCGCCTCCGCCCCCGCGGCCAGCGTCCGGTCCACCGCCCCTGGGTCGGCCTGGAGCGCCGCCGCGCGCTCGCGGATCGGCGCCAGGGTCTTCGCGATGTTCTCCGCCAGCACCTTCTTGCAGTCGACGCAGCCCCACTTGGCGCCGCGGCAGTTCACCGCCACTTCCTCGACCACCTCGGGCGGCGAGAAGTGCTTGTGCAGCGTATAGACGTTGCAGATGTCGGGGTTGCCGGGATCGTGCCGGGTCACCCGCGCCGGGTCGGTCACGGCGGGGCGGACCTTCCGCCAGATCTCGTCGGGGGGGTCGAGCAGGCCGACGGTGTTCCCCAGGCTCTTCGACATCTTGGCCTGGCCGTCGAGGCCCAGGATCCGGCGCGCCGGGCTCAGGAGCGGCTGCGGCTCGGGGAAGTAGCCCTGTCCGCCGCCGAAGTGCGCGTTCCACTTGCGGCAGATCTCGCGGGCCAGCTCCAGGTGCTGGACCTGGTCCTCCCCCACCGGCACGAGATCCGCCCGGTAGAGCAGCACGTCCGCGGCCATCAGCACCGGATACACCAGGAGCCCCGACGGTACGCTTTCGAAACGCTGCGCCTTATCCTTGAACTGCGTCATCCGCTCGAGCTCGCCGAGCGGCGTCACCGTCGTGAGCAGCCACTGGAGCTCGGTGTGCTCCGGCACGTGCGACTGCACGAAGAGCACCGACCGCGCCGGATCCACCCCGGCCGCGAGCAGGCCGAGCGCCATCTCGCGGGTGCGTGCCGCGAGCGACGCGGCCTCGTACTTTCCCGTGATGGCGTGCAGGTCCACGACGCAGAACAGGCACTCGTGCCGGTCCTGCAGCTCCACCCAGTTGCGGACGGCGCCGAGCCAGTTGCCGATGTGCAGTTCGCCCGAAGGCTGGATCCCCGAAAAGACGCGCGGCATCGGGGCAACATACCCCGCCGCCGCCGGAGCCGCAAGATGTTATCACATCAGCACTTAGTGGACGTCGCCCGGCGGGCCGCGGCGGCCGCCGCCGATTACCTGCGGAGCGTCCCCCGGCCGGCGCCGGGGACGTGGGAGGTGAAATCCCCCCGCGACTTCGTCACCGCGGTGGACCGGACCTCCGAAGCGATCGTCCGCGACGTGCTGCTCGGCGCCGAGCCCGGGAGCCGGATCGTGGGCGAGGAGCTCTCGCCCGACGCCGAGCTGCAGGGCCTCACCTGGATCGTCGATCCGCTCGACGGCACCACCAATTTCCTGCACGGCTTCCCGGCGTGGGCGGTCTCCATCGGGATCGCGCTCGACGGCGAGCTCGTGGGGGGCGTGGTGCACGACGTGCCGCGCGGGGTCGTCTCGCACGCGGTGGTCGGGGGCGGGGCGTGGCAGGGGGAGCGGCGGCTCGCCGTCTCGTCGGTGACCGACCCGGCCCTGGCCCTCATCGGCACCGGCTTCCCGTTCAAGGAGGCGGAGCCGGCGGACCGTTATCTCGGCGAGTTCCGGCGGGTGATGACGGCGACGAGCGGGATCCGGCGGCCAGGGGCGGCGTCGCTCGACCTGGTGAGCGTGGCGGAGGGGGCGTTCGACGGGTTCTGGGAGATCAGGCTTGCGCCGTGGGACGTCGCGGCGGGGATCGTGCTGGTGCGGGAGGCG
>CAMLHU010000243.1 GCA_946479825.1 uncultured Gemmatimonadota bacterium | reverse complement strand
GTGATGGGGCTCGGCTTCGTGCTCTCGTTCGGCTACTGGTGCACCGACTTCCTGGTGGTGCAGCGGGCGATGGCCGCGGAGTCGATGACCGCCGCGCGCCGGACGCCGCTCATCGCCGCGTTCCCCAAGATGCTCTTCCCGTTCCTGGTCATCCTGCCGGGGATGATCGCGCTGGCGGCCACCGGCGCGGGCCACGGCATCATCCCGGCCAAGCTCTCGACCGCGGGAACGCCGCTCCTCGACAGCGCCGGCCGCCCCGTGCTCGACTTCGACCTCGCGACGCCGATGCTGCTCGTCAAGCTCCTGCCCTCGGGGCTCCTGGGCCTTGGGCTCACGGCGCTGCTGGCCTCGTTCATGAGCGGGATGGCGGGGAACGTGACGGCGTTCAACACCGTCATCACCTACGACCTGTACCAGACCTACGTGCGCCCCGACGCGCCCGACGCGCACTACCTTCGCGTGGCGCGGTGGGTCACCGTCCTCGGCGTCGCGGTCTCGGTGGCGGCGGCGTACGTGGCGGCCTCGTTCAACGACATCATGGACGTGCTGCAGCTGGTGTTCGCCTTCGTGAACGCGCCGCTCTTCGCCACGTTCATGCTGGGGATGTTCTGGAAGCGCGCCACCGGGCACGGCGCCTTCGCCGGCCTGGTGGCCGGGATCCTCGCGGCCGCGATCCACCACGGGCTCACCCTCCCGCTCGGCGCCGTGGTCGGCGTCAAGGGCGGGTACCTGGGCGTGATGGGGACCTTCCCGAGCGAGCTCGCCCAGACCTTCTGGACCGCCATCGTGGCGTGGACCACCTGCTTCGTGGTGACGGTCGTCGTGAGCTGGCTGACCGCGCCGCGGGCCGAGACGGAGCTCACGGGGCTGGTGTACAGCGTCACGCCGATCCCGCACGATACCGGCGTCCCGTGGCACAAGCGACCCGCGACGCTCGCGCTCGGCGCCCTCGCCGCGACCGTCGCCCTCAACATCATCTTCTGGTGACCCGATGACGGACCTGCGACTTCCGGTCGGCGGCCTCCTCGGCCTGGTGGGGCTCCTGCTCCTCGGCTACGGGCTGACGCACGGCCAGGACCCGGCGCTGCACCCGACCGGGCTCGCGGTGGACACCATCTGGGGCGCAGTGATGGCGGTGGTGGGCGCGCTGTTCGTCCTCTCGGTCCGGCGAGGGAGGAAGGCATGAAGATGCTGCTTGTGGCGGCGCTGTTGAGCGCGCAGGTCGCGGCGGGGGGGAGTTCGCTCTCCGCTCTCCGCTCTCCGCTATCCGGTGTCCACGCTCCGGCGCAGGCAGATACCGGTGCGCGGGCGAAGGCGCGCCGCGGGCGGGTGGCGCACGCTGCGGCGCCGAAGCGGCATCGCTTCGTCGTTGCGCGGGGGCACTTCCTGCTCGACGGCAAGCCGATCCAGCTGCTCTCAGGGGAGATCCACTACGCACGGGTGCCGAGGGCATACTGGCAGCAGCGGCTGCAGATGGCCAAGGCGATGGGCCTCAACGCGGTGTCGACGTACGTGTTCTGGAACTTCCACGAGCGTGCGCCCGGGAAGTTCGACTTCTCGACCGACGAGCGCGACCTGGCGGCCTTCCTCAAGCTGGCGCAGCAGGAGGGGCTCTGGGTCATCCTCCGCCCCGGGCCGTACGTGTGCGCGGAGTGGGACTTCGGCGGGTACCCGTCGTACCTGATCAAGGACTCGACCGTGGTGGTGCGGGGACGGGATCCGCGGTTCCTGGCGGCCGAGGCGCGGTATCTCAAGGCGCTGGGGCGGGTGGTGCGGCCGTACCTTGTGACCCACGGCGGGCCGGTGCTGCTGGTGCAGGTGGAGAACGAGTACGGGTCGTTCGGTTCGGACGCGAAGTACCTCGCGGCCACCCGGCGGATGTTCGTGCAGGCCGGGTTCGACGTGCCGATGTATACCGCGGACGGCGATTGGGCGTTCGACAAGGCGGCGATCCCCGGGCTCCTTCCCGCGGCCAACGGCGAGTCGAACTACGACACGCTGGTGGCACGGGTGAACCGGTTCCACGGCGGCAAGGGGCCGTACTTCGTGTCGGAGTTCTACCCCGGCTGGCTGGACCATTGGGGGGAGAAGTTCCAGCGGGTGCCGACGCACGACTTCCTGCCACAGTACGACTCGCTCATTTCGCGCGGGGCGAGCGTCAACCTCTATATGGTGCACGGCGGCACCAACTTCGGCTTCTGGTCCGGCGCCAATTACAGCCGCGAGACGCCGATCCAGCCCGACCTCACGAGCTACGACTACGACGCGCCGATCGACGAGGCGGGCCACGCGACGCCCAAGTACTACGCGCTGCGGGAGGCGCTGGAAAGGCACTGGAAGCGGGCCCTGCCGCCGGTGCCGGCGGCGCCGCCGGTCATCGCCATCCCGACCGTGGACCTGACGCCCGCGGCCGGGCTCTTCGCGCTGGCCGACACGGCGCACAGCGTGAAGGCCCGCCGGCCGCTCACCTTCGAGGAGCTGGGCCAGCAGGCGGGCTACGTGCTCTACCGCCACACGGTGGACTCGGCCACCTACGGGATGCTCGAGGTGCCGGGGCTCCGGGATTTCGGGCTCGTGTTCGTGAACGGGGAGCGGCGGGCGCTGCTCGACCGCCGGGTCGGGGCGTTCTCGACGGTGGTGGACGTGCCCGCCGGCGGCGAGATCGAGATCCTGGTGGAAAGCGAAGGGCGGATCAACTACGGCGCCGAAATGGTGCACAACCGGAAGGGGATCGTGGCGCCGGTGCGGCTGGCCGGCGAGGTGCTGCACGGGTGGCGGATGTCGCGGCTGCCGTTCGACCGCGTCCCGCCGGCCGACAGCGCCGCGAGCGCCACGCCGGTGGAGCCGGGGGTGCCGTGGCTCTATCGGGGGACGTTCACGCTCGACTCGATCGGCGATTCGTTCCTGGACCTGCGAGGGTGGGGGAAGGGGATCGTCTTCGTGAACGGCCACAACCTCGGCCGGTACTGGAACATCGGACCCCAGCGGACGCTTTACCTGCCGGGGCCGTGGCTCAAGGCGGGGCAGAACGACATCGCCATCTTCGAGCAGCTCAACGATTCGACGACGGGGATGGTGGCCGGGCTGACGAAGGCGGTGGTGGATTCAATCGCCGGGCCGTGAACGGGACAGCCCGTCCCGCACTGTCCCCCAGCCCTGCAGTGCGAAATAGACCAACGCCATCGCCACTACCCGCCACGGTTGCTCGATCCAGAGCCCCGTGGCGGTGAAGTGTTGGGCTGCGACGACGTCGGCCGAGATGCCGAGCCTGGGCAGCGGGAGGAGGATCGTGGCGAACGCCGAAAGCAGGTAGAAGAGGACGCCGCGAGCCCAGCCGGCCTTGATGCGGGCTGCGTGATCGGCGTCCGGATCCTGGTCGCGTGCGGTCAGCACACCGGCCAGGCGGTTGAGTGTGAGCAGCCAGAAGGCCCAGAGCGGCCACCACGTGTGGAACCCCGCCGCAAATCCCGCCACGAACAGCGTATAGAACGCGCCGAGCCCGAGGACGCTCCCGGCGCGGCCGAACCGGGGCGCCTTGCTGAGCGCCGCCTGTCCCATGAACGCCGCCGAGTGGACGACGATGAACTCGAGCAGCATCAGGAGGAGGAAATACCGGACCTTCTCCGGGCCGAGGATCGAGGGATCGATCCAGGTGAGGAGCGCGGATCCTGCGAGCAGGAAGTCCGGGATGGCGGAGAGAAGGGTCAGGGGGTCCATAGGAGGCG
>CAMLHU010000242.1 GCA_946479825.1 uncultured Gemmatimonadota bacterium | reverse complement strand
CGACCGGGTGAGCGCCTTCGACGTCGTGATGCGCGAGACGGTGCCGTGGAAGGGGGCCGTCCTCACCCAGCTGAGCGCGTTCTGGTTCGGGCTCCTGGCCGACGTGGCGCCTTCGCACTTCATCACCGCCGACACCGACGAGATCATCGCGCGGGTGCCGGTGCTCGCCGCGCACCGTGCCGTGATCCACGGCCGCGCCACGCTGGTCCGCCGCACCACGCCGGTGCCGTTCGAGTGCGTGGTGCGCGGCTACCTCTCGGGCTCCGCCTGGGCCGAGTACCGCCGGCAGGGGACGCTGGCGGGCGAGGCGCTCCCGACCGGGCTGGTGGAGAGCGCCCGGCTCGAGCCGCCGATCTTTTCGCCGGCCACCAAGGCCGAGAGCGGCCACGACGAGAACGTCACCTTCGGCCGGATGGCCGAGGCGCTCGGTCCCGCGCTGGCGGGGCGGCTCCGCGAGCTCAGCCTGGCCGTGTACGAGCGCGGGCGGGCCCACGCCGCCACCTGCGGCATCATCATCGCCGACACCAAGTTCGAGTTCGGCACCGACGCCGCCGGGACGCTCCGCCTCATCGACGAAGTGCTGACCCCCGACAGCTCGCGCTTCTGGCCCGCCGACCGGTATGCGGCGGGCGGGCCGCAGCCCAGCTTCGACAAGCAGCCGCTCCGCGACTACCTGGCCGGCCTGCGCGCCGCGGGGACGTGGGACGGCAACGCCCCGCCTCCGCCGCTCCCGGCCGAGGTCGTGGAGGCCACCAGCGTCCGCTACCGCGACGCCTTCCGCCGGCTCACCGGCCGGTCACTCGAGGACACGCTCTGATGCGCATCGCCCGTGAAGGCTGGCCGTTCATCCTCGGCTTCTGGGCCCTGCTCGCCATCTTCGGCCTGCTGCACTGGTGGTGGGCGTTCGGCGTGTGGGCGCTCGTCTGCCTCTGGGTCGTCGCCTTCTTCCGCGACCCGCTGCGCACCGGCCCCCGCGGCCCGCAGTACGTCATCGCCCCCGCCGACGGCCTGGTGGTGAGCGTGGTGGACGTCGACGAGCCGGCGTTCCTCAAGGGGCCCGCCCGGCGGGTGGCGATCTTCATGAACGTGTTCAACGTCCACGTGAACCGCTATCCGGCCGACGGCACCGTGGCGTACCGGCAGTACAACCCCGGCCGGTTCCTCCACGCCGCCGACGAGAAGGCGAGCCTCGACAACGAGCAGTCGTCCATCGGGCTCGAGACCCCGCGCGGGCGGGTGCTGGTCCGGCAGATCGCCGGGCTCATCGCGCGGCGGATCGTGACCGACCACGCCGAGGGCGCCGCCGTCCGGCAGGGCGACCGGCTCGGGCTCATCCGGTTCGGGTCGCGGGTGGACGTGTTCCTTCCCCGCGAGGCGCGGATCCTGGTCCAGGTGGGCCAGAAGACCCGCGCCGGAGAGACGGTGGTGGCCGAATGGACGTGACCCCCAAGCGCAACCGGCCCGGCATCGGGCGGGCGGTGATCGTGCTCCCGAGCACCTTCACCCTGGGCAACCTGTTCTTCGGGATCTGGGCCGTGGTCGCGGCCTACAACCGGAACTTCACCGCGGCGGCGTGGTACGTGGTGCTGGCCGGCGTGCTCGACATGCTCGACGGCCGGGTGGCCCGCCTCTCCAAGACCGGGACCCGGTTCGGGGCGGAGCTCGATTCGCTGGTGGACGCCATTTCGTTCGGCGTGGCGCCGGCGATGATCATGTACTTCCTCGAGTTCTCGACCGCCGGCCGCTTCGCGTGGGTGCTCTGCTACGCCTACATCGTGGCGGCGGTCCTCCGGCTGGCCCGCTACAACGTGCAGGCCGACACCAAGCCGGCCGGGTCGTCATGGTTCACCGGGCTCCCCTCCCCCGCGGCGGGGATGACGCTCGCCACCTGGTATCCGTTCAGCCAGACGGAGTTCTACCGCACCACCCTCGCCCCGCTCGGGCTGAGCCAGCCGGGGCTCCCGGTGCTGATGGTGCTGGCCGCGGTGCTGATGGTGAGCAACGTGAAGTACCCGCGCTTCCCCGCCGCCGGGTTCCGGAGCGTGAAGGGCCTGCTCGGCACGGCGTTCTCGCTCTTCGTGCTGGTGATGGGCCTGACCTGGCCCGAATATTTCTTCTTCCTGCTCGGGATCACGTTCATGGGCTTCGGCCTGGTCCGCGCCGCGGCCCTCGCCGTCTTCGAGCGCCCCGAGACTTCGCCCGTCGCCGCCGGATCCGACGACGGTGAGGACGAGATCGCCGACCCCAACGACAGCGCCCGCCAGGAGAACGACCTGTGACCTTCCACGTCCACGTCCGCGTGATGCCCCGTGCCGGCCTCCTCGACCCGCAGGGCCAGGCGGTCGAGCAGGCGCTCCACGCCCTCGGCTTCGGCGGCGCCGCCGACGTGCGCATCGGCCGGTCCATCGTCTTCACGCTCCGGGCCGCCACCGCCGAGGACGCCGCCGCCAAGGCGCGCCAGATGTGCGACAAGCTGCTCGCCAACCCCGTGACCGAGGACTTCGAGCTCTCGGTGGAGGCCGCCTGATGGTCCGCGCCGCCGTCGTCCGGTTCCCCGGCAGCAACTGCGACCAGGACATGCTGCTGGCCGCACGGCGCGCGGGGGCCGAGGCCTTCTACGTGTGGCACCAGGACACCGACCTGGGCGGCGCCGACGTGGTGCTCCTTCCGGGCGGGTTCAGCTACGGCGACTACCTCCGCTCCGGCGCCATCGCCCGGTTCAGTCCGGTGATGGCCGCGGTGCAGCGCCACGCCGAGGCCGGCGGCCCGGTGCTCGGCGTGTGCAACGGCTTCCAGATCCTCTGCGAGGCCGGGCTCCTCCCCGGCGCGCTGATGCGGAACGCGCGGCTCACGTTCGTCTCGCGTCCCGTGGCGCTTCGGCTCGAGCGGAATGCCACCGCGTTCACCGGCGCCTACCGTCACGGCCAGGTGCTGCGGATGCCGGTCTCCCACGGCGACGGGCGGTTCGTCGCCGACGACGAGACCCTGCGCCGCATCGAGGGCGAGGGGCTGGTGGTGGTCCGCTACGCCACCCCCGACGACAATCCCAACGGGTCGGTCCACGACATCGCCGGCGTCTGCAACGCCGCCGGCAACGTGGTCGGCCTGATGCCGCATCCCGATCGCGCCGCCGACCCGCTGGTCGGGTCGGCGGACGGACTGGGCTTTTTCACCTCCATGCTCGCGGGGATCCCCGCGGAAGGAGTCCGCTGATGCGCATCGCCATCCTGCTCGCCGCCGCGCTGCTCCCCACGGCGCTCGTCGCCCAGCAGCCGACCCCGCAGCCGACGCCGACCCCCACGCCGACGCCGACCCCGGTCGTCACCCCGCCGCCGGTCATCCCGCCGCCGGTGGATACCCAGGCTCCGGCCGCCGTGACACCGGCTCCGGCCGTCGCCGCCACGCCGGCCCCCGCGGCCCAGGACTCCGCGCACGCCATCCGGCCGGGGATGACCGCGGCCGACGTCGAGGCCGCCTGGGGCAAGCCGGTCGCCACGCGCACCGAGGGCAGCGAGACGTACCTGTTCTACCGCAACGACTGCCTCAAGCGCTGCGGCACCTTCGACGTGGTGTTCCTGCAGGACGGCCAGGTGGTGGATGCCATCGTCCGCGCGAGCTACCACCGCTACGACGGCACCTCGTCGTCGCCGGCGGACCGGAAGCCCGCGTTCACCCCGCCGGTGCAGTGACCGGGCGATGACCCCGGCCCCGACCACTCCAGACCTCAGCATGGCC
>CAMLHU010000241.1 GCA_946479825.1 uncultured Gemmatimonadota bacterium | reverse complement strand
GAGGTGACCACATGGACCCCGACCGGCTGGAAGATCGTCCCGCCCACCGTCGTCCCCGCGCAGCCCACGACAGTCGATGACCCGTTCGCGGATTTCGCGCGGCGACCGAATACGCCGTAGGCGGCTCAGGGCATCCCCGCCCGCTTCTTCAGTTGCGCCTTCGTGCCCTCCGTGAGGGCCGAGGAGTTGAGGGCGTCCTGCACGGTGATCGCCCCCTTGCTGTCCTTGATCCGCTTCCACGCCTTCTCGGCGTCGGCCACGTCGAGCGGGTCCACCGCCTGTTGTGGCTGCGCCGCCTGCGACGTGGAGGCCTTGGGGGCGACGCCCCGCACGGGGGCCACGGGGGTGAGCGGGACGAACCGGGACGTGCGCTCGTCGTAGCGCGCCGCGTTCTCGGGGCTCTTGAGCGCGGCCGTGAGGGAGTCGGCATCGCGGGTCAGGGCGTTCCGCTGCTGGATGAGCTGTCCCACCCGCCCCTTCGCCTCGGTGTCGCCCGGCTGGGCGTCGGCCTGCGCGTTGTCGATGTCGGTCGTCACCTGCTTGAGCCGCGCCTGCGTCGCCGTCAGGCCGTCCTTCGTCCGCAAGCGTCCCTCGCGCCGCCGCCGGTCCTCGAGCACGGCGGGGTTCTCGCCGGCTCGCGGCCGTGGGGCTGGAGGGTTGTAGCCGGTCGGCGTCCATGTGCCGGTCGCCGCGTCCCACTGGAGGATGCCCTTGTCGGTCTGCATCGTGTGGGGGACTTCGGCGCTCGGCGCCTTGGGGCGGCGGTAGTAGTCGGCCTGCGCGTTGGCCTCGTTCGTCTGCGCCTGCCGGAGGGCGGCCTCGATGGCGTCGAGCCTGGACTGCCGCTCCTCCGCCTTCCGCTTGTCCTCGGCGGCCTGCACATCGGCCTCGTGCATCCGTTCGCCCTGCACGTAGCCCCCGCGTGCCGCCGCCACGGCGGGAATGGCCGCCCGGAGAATGTCGAGTAGTGTCATAACCGCTCCTTACGACAGGACGCCGGGGGTGGAGGGGAGGGGAATCCCCGCGGGGATCGGGATGTTCGGGATCGTGCCCGTCGTGCCGCTCTGGACCGGCCCCCGACCGAGGGACTGGGCCAGCTGCGTGATGAGATTGGCGTCCAGCCCACCGCCCGCCGAAAGGGCCGAGAGGACGTTGGCCGGGTTCCCCGCTTCGCCCGCACCCAGGAGGGCCAGGGCGCGCTGGAGCTTCTGCTGCTGCGCCTGCTGCTCCATCTGCTGCTGGAGAATCTCCCGCTCGAACGCCTGTTGCTCCAGCGCCGACTGGTTCGCCCGTTCGCCCCGTACCTCGGCGCGGTTGTTCGCCTCGGTCTGCGAGACGGTGCCAAAGAGGTTGTTGGCGGCGGCGAGTCTCGCGGCCAGGTCGTTCGCCGATCCCGAGGCGACCGTACTGGCGAAGTCGCGGTTCCCCTGATCGAGGGCGGCCTGCGTGTTCCGCTCCGTCCGCTGCTCGTCCCGGCGGGCCGCTTCCCGGCCCGACATCGCCGACTGGAGCCCGGCCAGGAGGGAGAGCGAATTGCTGTCGGCCGCGAGGTTCCGGTCGGCCTGATCGCTCGCCGCCGACTGGGCGGCTTCCCGCGTGGCGAGGCCGCGGTTCAGGTTCCCCGTGGCGACGTCGGTCTGGTAGCCGCGGTCGGCGCGCTGCTCGTTCCGCACGCCCTGATCCTGCCCGAACACGGACGACTGGAGCCCCGAGAGGGCGTTCGTCTTGTTGAACTGGTCCTGAATCGAGCCGTTGAGCGCGTCGGAGAGGAGCCCCCGCTTGAACAGGTCGCGGTCCCGCTGCCGGGCCAGGTCCTCATCGCCGTAGGCGGTCCTGAGCTGGCCCGACCGTCCCCCGCCACGAGCCACGTACTGGTCGGTGAGCTTCCGGAGGGCCAGTTCGTGCTCCGGCAGTTGCGCCTCGTCGAACTGCGAGAGGAGGTCCTTGGCCATCTGCACCCGATCCACGCCGGCCAGCTTCGAGGCGGCGTCGTCGAGGAGCCCGTTGTAGCTGGACAGCCGGGCCGAGGGCGTGGTCGAGATGTCGGGGCCCGCCGTGACATCCGTGTTGCCGAAGTAGCGGGTCAGGTCGTCGCGGAGGCTTTGGACGTCGCTCGCCCGGTTCGCCCCCGCCACCTTGCCCGTCGCAGTCGAGACGAGCCCGTTGAGCGCGTCCAGCGACCCCTGCTCGCTCGGGCCCGCGTTGACCGTCGGGGCGTGGACGCCGAACTGCGCCAGCGCGTCCCGGAGGGCACTCAGGCG
The DNA here is from genome assembly GCA_946479825.1 of uncultured Gemmatimonadota bacterium. The sequence goes on along the minus strand of CAMLHU010000241.1, from coordinate 1,510 downwards.
GTCGAAGGAGGACACGGCGCCGGTGGCATTGACGAGCCCGTTCTGCGCGGTGGAGAGCGTCGCGCTTGCGGTGGGGAGCACGGCCTGCCCGCGAAGATCGTGCGCCGGGTCGATGGGGGTCGTCGGGACGATGGGGCCGAACGTCTGGTACTGGGCGCCACTGGTCGCGGGGCTCTCTTGGAGCGGCATCGACGGGGTGGGCACGGCGTGGCCCTGCCCGTTCGCATCCGGGGGCGAGTAGGCCGGCTGTGTGGGTCCACCGGGGAGGCCGGGGATATTGGTCGGGAAGGTCTGGACGGGTGGCGTCGTCGGGATCGCATGGCCCTGGCCCTTGGCGTCGGGCGGGGAGTAGGCCGGTTGTGTCGGGCCGCCGGGCATCCCGGGGATGCCGGAGGCCTCGGGGCTCGTAATGAGCGAGCCGGAGGTGCTTGGCGCGGACGGCGGAGCCAGCGGCTTCGGCGCGGGGATCGGGTTCACCGCCGAGGCCTGTGGCGGCTGCATCCGCTTGCGGGCCGTGCGCTGCTGCGGCGAGACGGCGAACGAGGTGAACGAGGACGGGTCCGGAAGCCCGCCCCCGTCGATGGGCCGAGGGCCAGCGCCGGGCGGCGTTGAGGATTCGATCATGGAGCCTCCGGCTTACGCCGCGGGAAGGAGGGAGGACGCCGTGCGGCGGGGAATCGTGTGCGCGCCGACCTGCGTCGCCCCGGCGGGGAGAGCAGGCTGCGTCGGTGAAACCAGGGACTGGGCGCGCGCCCGACGGGCGACCGCGTAGGGGTTGCCGGGGTCGGTCGAGATGCTGGTGTAGTCGGGGACGGACTCGTCCTGCAAGAGCGCCAGCGCCCGCGCGCGGATCGGCGCCTTGGCGTCGTAGGCCCCGGTCGCGTAGTCCTGCGCCTTGTTGCGGAGGTTCCGCTTGTCCATCTCGTCCATCGCCCCCGCCGCCACGGTGCCGCCGAGGAGGAGCTTGTCGAGGAGCGAGGAGCCTTGCCCCGTGAGCGCGGTGCCACCGACCGATCCCCCCACCTTGCCGGCGAGGTCGCCGAGCGCGCCGAAGGAGCCCTTGCCGTCCGACCCGCCGCCCGTGACGATGTCCTTCACGCTGTCGGGGATCGCGTCCACGATGGACTTGGCGCGGCTCGATACGGCGTTGACCGCTGAGCCGACCCCCGGAATGGCGCCGATCAGTGAGCCGACCCCAGGCAGGGCCATGCCGGCGAGTGTCGTGACGAGCGGGTTCTTGACCGCTTCCTTCAACGCGCGACCGGAGGTCACGTCGTTGATGCTGTTGATATGGATTCCAGTGCGATCTGAAAGCCAGCTCATAACGCAATCTCCGTGTTACAGATTGGGCCTCGCGTCACGACGAGGTTCTTGCTATATTTGCGGTTATGACACGACAGCCAAAGTCCATCGAGGAGCGGTTGGCGCCGTACCGCAGTGATCCGAACGCCTGCTGGGTCGGTCACTGGAAGCCGGAACGCAACGGCTATGTCCGCTTGTGGCTCCGGCC